>CALGHC010000349.1 GCA_937915965.1 uncultured Myxococcales bacterium | reverse complement strand
CCGGTAGTCGAGGTTGGCTCAAGCGGCATCGAGATCACCCACCCCAACCTGATGTACTACTACGGCAGCCGGTTGGACGGCTTCGGGCTCGAGAGGACCGTCTCGACGAGCGCGGCGCATCCACGCGGCGGCCAGTAGCGTGGGCTGTGGCGTGAACCGTGACGTAGTTCGTGGCGTCAACTGACGGGCGAGATGCGGGCAGACGAAGCTGACATCGGAGGCATGCAGATGAGCGACACCCCCTGCAAACGCGATGGCGTCGGTATCGTCGGCGCGGGGCGTTGGGGCACCACCCTCGCGCATTTCGCCGCCAAGGGGGGCGCGCCGGTTCGGCTGTACACCGAGACGGAGAAGCACGCCAAAGCGATCAACCGCGCGCATCGCAACAAGTCGCATCTACCCGAGCTCGAGCGGCTGCACGATGGCGTCACCGCCACCCACCTGATCGAGGAGCTGACGTCGACGTGCCACCTGCTGATCATCGCCGAGCGGGCCAGCAAGCTGCGACCGGTGATGAGGCTGCTGGGCGACACAGTGGATGGCGCCCACGTCCTCGTGCACGCGGTACGCGGTCTGGAACCCGAGACTCTCAAGGCGCCCAGCCAGGTGATCGCCGAGGAGACCTGTGCCCGGAAGATCGGCGCGCTCATCGGGCCGGCGCTGGTCGACGAGCTGATCGCCGGCCGGCCCAACGCCGCGGTGGTCGGCAGCCGCTACCCGGGCGTGATCCGTGCCGTTCAGGAGGCGCTGGCGGGGCCGCAGCTGCGGATCTATGGAAACCGCGACCTGATCGGGGTCGAGACGGCAGGAGCGGCGGCCAGTGTCATGGCGCTGGCGCTGGGTATCTGTCTTGAGCTCAACCTGGGACCCGCCTCGGTGGCGGTGCTGATGACTCGAGGCACCGCCGAGATCGCCAGGCTCTGCAAGGCGGTGGGTGGCGACGAGCGGACCGCGTTCGGACTCGCCGGGCTGGGCGGGCTGCTGGTGGAGCGCGAGGCCGAGAGCCGCGACGTGCGCGCAGGCCGTCTTTTAGGCCAGGCGCGCGGCCCCGCCGAGATCGAGGCCGCGTTGGGCACGGTCGACGCCATCGAAGAGGTGCGCAAGTTCCACCAGCTCGTCGTCACTCGGCGTATCGAGGCGCACTTCACGCGGGCGGTCTACGCCCTGCTTGAGGGTGGCATCGCCCCGGCCAAGGCGGTGCAGCGGCTGATGGAGCTCGAGCAGATGGGTGAGTAGGCCGGCGAGTAGGTCGGCGAGCTAGACAGGCCCCCGCTACAATCCCCGGACCCGTTTGCCGTTGCGCCGCCACCAGCGACGCCAATGACGGACGCGCGCGCCACGGCTGGCGTGAGGCGCGTGGTAGCGATGGCCAGTCAGGCTCGTGAGCACGCGTCCCGCGTTTTCAGCGACGATTGGGTCGCGGTGACCAACCGCACGCACCAGCTCGGCTACGTCCCGACGACCGAAACCGGGCGATCGGAACCGGTACCCGCGCGCTCTGAGGCCCACGCGCATCCAAGTGAGCCAGTTGGCCTTGCCATGCTCTCGCCAGAAACGACGCCAGACGGCCGCCACCTTGGCGTGACCGCGGCGGTCGCCTCGAATCAGCATACGGTCGCGCACCGGCTGATTGGTGATCGCGCCCAGTGCGCGATGAGCGGCGAGGCGAAGTGACCGCGAGGGCGATTCTATCCGTGCGATCAGGGCAGGAACGGCAGGAGCGACGTGGTGCAAGCCGACGAGCCTGATGGCGTGGGCCTCGAGGGTGTCCGGTACGTGCGCTGCGAGCGAGGCCGACAGGACGCGGTCGGGGTGACTCAGCAGGGCCAGGCCCAGGTCGCCGCTCAGGCTGGGGTCGAGCCTTTCCATGACGGCGAGGGTCGCTCGGACCTGCTCGACGTCCGCCGACGTCCGCAGCCAACGGCGCAGACCTGGAACCGCTGCGCTGCTGCCGATGGTGGTGAGCGCTCGCAGCGCTGCGCGCCGAACCTCCGCGTCACCATCGTCAAGGCTGGCGACCAGTGCGTCGATCGCCGGCTCGGCGCGCAGCGCCTCAAGCAGCTGCACGCCGCGACGACGCAGGCCCGCATCTGGGGCAAGCAGGACCCGTGAGACCTGGCCGACACGGGCACGCCAACCGGCGTCGTCGCGGACGATCCAGGGCCACACCGGTCCGCGATCGAGGCAGCCGTGGTTGCGATCCTCGTCGCTGCAGTAGACGCGCACGTGGAAGTGGTCGTCGTGCGGCGCCGAGTCGCCGGGCTGGTGGAGAACCCGCTTGAGGCGCTCGATGGTTTCGGCGGCGACGCGCGCCGCCTTTGCCTGAGCGATGATGCGGGTCTTCAGCCAGCGGGCGACGAAGATCCACTGCACCTGCACGGCGGGGTCTTCGACCAGGGCGCGCACCAGCGCGAGATTGCGGCGCGCGTCGAACTCGACGGTCTTGCCGTTGGCGAGACGGTGTCGCGCGCGGCCACGGCGGCCGAAGCGGACGAAGTTGTCGACGTCGGCCGGCGCGCCCGCTGCGTCGCGAACCAGGAAGGCGATGTCGATGTCGCGGCCGCTCTGGTGCGAGGCGTGCCACTGGGAGCGCCCGCCGTGGTGCTTGGAGAGGTTGCCGAGGCGCACCGTGGTGCCAGGCAGGGCCGCGTCAACCGCCGCGCAAGCGCGTGGGATCAGGTCGATCAGCTCGGACACGCCCCAGCGGGTTTGACGAGCGGGAATGTGCGGCAGGAACGCGAAGCCACGGCCGCGCAGGGGCATCCGTCTGCCCGCGATCAGTCTGCCGCCGCTGCTGCCGCCAAAACTCAGGGAACCAGCGGGCCGGGCGAGGATGGCTTCGGCCTGTTCGCGACTCGGCCGACCGGTCGCGTGGGGCGCTTGCGACTGCGCTGCTGTGGTTCCGGCGGCGGCTGGCGTGGCCGGCGTGGCTGGCGTGGTCGGCGTGGCTGGCGTGGTCGGCGTGGCCGGCGTGGCTGGCGACGAGGGAGACACG
>CALGHC010000348.1 GCA_937915965.1 uncultured Myxococcales bacterium | reverse complement strand
TGCGGTTCTTGGCGGTGACGTGCACGTCCAGGGGTGTACCGGCAGACGCGGCTGGGTCGAGATCGATCCGTATCTCGGCGGCGGTCGCCATCAGGGCGTCGCGCGCCGCGATCATCTCGGCGCGCTGCGCGTCAGACGTCGCGGTGGTCAGCGGTGGATCCGCGCCGACGAAGCGGTGGCGATGCAGGCCCTTGCGTTCCGGCCCCGTCAGCGCCGCTTTGCCGTCGTAGCGGGCCATGTGACAGTCCTGGCAGGTCTGGCCGGCTGCCGCCGCTGGCGACTCCAACCACTCCGCATAGGGACGCTCGAGCGGCACGCCGCTGGTCTCGTAGACGTCGTGACAGGTCGCGCAGAAGTTGGCGCCGGAGAGCAGACCGGTCGGCGCGGCGTCGTGGGTCTTGTTGGGCGTCGGCTCCTGGATTCCAGCCCGCAGCGGGCCGCTGGGATCGATCTGCAGACCGGAGTTGTGGGTTCGGACGATGGCGCTGGCCTTGTGGCAGGTCTCGCAGGTCACCCCCTCGAGCACGATCGGGCTGAGGCTGGCGAAGTCGAAGCCGCTCACGCATTCGCCGCCGCGCGTGCCGATGGGCGAGTGGCACTGCGTGCAGAACTGGTCCTCGCGGCCATCGAGCTCGGTCTGTCGCAGGGCGACCAGCTTGCGGAAGACCGGGTCCTTCATCGCGAACGCGTGCCGCGACGTCGCCCACTCGCCGGCGTGGTTGGGGTGGCACGCGGCGCAGACCTGGGCGCTGCGAAAGTCCGCCGGGTTCAGGGTCGGCTGGGCCGGCATCGCCAGCGCTTCGTGCACAGTCGCCTTGGTGCCGGCGGGCGTGTCGTTCGCGCTGGCGCTGTCGGTCTCGCTGGCGTTCGGCGAACAGCCGGCACCGAGCGCGAGGCCACACACCACCAGCGCAGCCAGCGGTCGCAAGGCGACCCTGAGATGGTCATGCACCTGGGCAGCAGTTCGGCCGCCAGATCGGCGGCGACATCGCCCGCCTGATCGGCCGCCACGTCGGCTGCCAAATCGGCCGCCACATCGTCCAGCATGCCAGTTCGCGAGGGGTTTCACGCGCTACAGGCTCCCGAGGAAGGCGAGCAGCGCTTCCTTCTTCTTGGCGTCGAGGCTGGTCCACTTGTCGCGCACACCGACGGCCTCGCCATCGTGCGCGTCGAGCGCCTCGCTGATCGTATCGGCCCGGCCCGAATGCAGATAGGGCGCGGTCGTGGCCAGGCCCCACAGGGGCGGGGTGCGCAGCTCGCGCACGCCAGCGGATGCGTCTTCGATTCCGGTCGAGCCGGGCGGCAAGATTTCGTGCAACAGCAGGTCCGAGTAGAGCGCGACGGGGCCGCTTGGACCAACGAGCGCGGGCGTGTGGCAGCCCGTGCAGCCGATCGCCGCGAAGACCTGCTCGCCGGCCTGCTCGAGGGCCGGGTCGGCGCCATGGCTGCGCGGCGGCGGCGCGACCATCGCCAGGAAGTAGGTCACGGCCGTGATCGCGTCCGTGCTCAGCTCCGGATCGGCGACGCCGTCATTGTCCTGGCTCACCCCGAAGCTTCGATTCGCCGTCCACGGCAACGTCAGGCCCAGCTCGGTGCTGAAGGCATCACGGACGAACTCCTCAAGGCTGGGCACCTGCGCCTTCCAGCCAAAGCGGCCCAACCGTCCGCCGTCGACCAGAGCCACGCGGCCGCTGATGCCGTCGCCGTCGCCGTCGTCGGGATCTGCCTGAGCGGCGATGACTGCATCGGGAAGCGCGTCGATCAGACCCAGCCCGAAGAGCGCCGGCGTCTGCCGGTGCTCAAAGACAGACGCGCCCTTTTGCGGTTGGATCACGGTGTGCGCCAGCCTCGTCTCGCGGTGCAGGACCGTGCCGACCTCGGGTGCGACAAAGCCGCCGTCGCCAGCGATCAGGCCGTGCCGCATGACGTTGACGCCGCGCGGTCCGGAACCGCCGATGACCGGATCGAAGTGGCAGGCGCGACACGAGTCGCCGTTGAAGCGTGGTCCGCCGACGCCGTCGTCCATGCCGAAGTCGCGGTCAAAGAGCGCGCGGCCGGCTTCGAATCGAGCCACTTCGTCGCCAACCAGGGCCCTGAGGGGGCCGCCGTAGGCGCCGGGCTCTGGCAGGGGCGCGCCGGGCGGCAGGAGACCGGCCGTGTACTGTGCCTTGCCGCCCAACGACTCCAGGAACGACAGCAACGCTGCCATCTGGCCGTCGTCGAGCTTCGCGGCCTTGTCGCGGCTCGCCTGCGCTTCGCCGCCGTGCAGCAGGATCGCGCCGCGCAGGGTCTGGGCGCGGCCGTCGTGGAGGTAGGGCCCCACGGTGGCGATGCCCCACAGCGGTTGGGTGCGAAACTCGCTGCCCGAGGCCTCGTTCTGGACGATGCCGTCGGCGAGCTCGGGGCCCATGTCGTGCAGCAGCAGGTCCGAATAGACCGGCAGGCGCCCACGCGGGCTGTTTAGCCGCGGCGTGTGACAGCCGCCGCAGCCGAGCTCGTCGAAGATCAGCCGTCCCGGTTTGGTCTCCGCCGTCTCGGGCTGCACGTCTGGTGCGGCCAGCAGCATCGCGAACGACACGAGATCGAAGAGCTCGTCGGTGGACATCTCGGGGTCGGCGACGC
>CALGHC010000347.1 GCA_937915965.1 uncultured Myxococcales bacterium | reverse complement strand
CTGACGAAGCGACTCTGACGAAGCGACTCTGACGAAGCGACTCTGACGAAGCGACCCTGGCGCGAGCGCCGCGCGAGGAGCGCGAGAGGAGCGCGACGAAGGGAAGCGACGGGAAGCGGCTGTGCTAGAGGTCCATGCCCATGCTGCCGAGCTTCTCGGCGTCGACCTGCTGGAGCACGCTGGTGGCGCACTCGGTGCCGTCGTGGACTTCCTTCAACTTCTCGAGGGCTTCACCGACGACGGTCACACGGGCGGCGGTGCCGGGCAGGCCGCGGCGGACGATGCCGGCGATCTGCATGGGGGCAGAGTTGCCGGCGCACAGCTGACGGGTGATCTCGGCGAGACAGACGTTGGCGGTCGGATGACCGATCAAGAAGGTCGCCACTTCGCTGGACTCGAGCGTCCGCATCCTGCCGCCGATGAGCTTGCACGATGTGTCGGTGGCGACGTCGAGCTCGACCGCCAGGCGCCGCGCGAGGAAGAGCTCTTCGAAGGTGCGGCTTGTGAAGTGCCAGCCGTTGCGGGAGTGCTTGAACAGGGGCGAACCGAGCAGGGCCTCGCACGCCGCCTTGAGGGCCCGGGGAGCGTCGGCTGGATGAACGACCGCGGCAGCTTTCTCGCAGTCGGCGGGCGAGAAGGCGATGAGATCGCCCAACACGTCCTCTGCCTGCGCTGCGACCATGCGATCGACGACGTCGATGGCCGCGAGGATGCCGTAGCCAAAGCGGTCGAGGCCGGCGTCGCGGCCGATCAGCGCCTGGGCGAGGAAGTAGTAGATGTCGTAGCGCGTCCCGCGATACTGCACCTCGAAGTCACCGCCGGTCTGCTTGTCGCCGAAGGGCTGGGCGAGCTGCCAGACCGAGTCCAGGTCGCGCCAGGTCGACATCTGGACGTACTCGCAGCCCATCGGCCCGGCCGTCTTTCGCGCCAGGCGGGTCCGAGCGACGAACTCGGTGTAGTTCTTCTTCTCCCAAGGTGTCGCGATGCGCATCGTCGTAAACCAGTCGACCTGATCGCAGGTGACCGACGGCAGCTCGAGCTGGGCCTCAAAGCGGCCGAGGGCCTTGTACGAAGCGCTGAACAGGGGCGGGCGGGCAAAGAGGACGAAGCTCGCCTCTTTGAGCGTGTCGATCGCGGCGCGCACGTGGCCGGCGACCTCGGTGCGACGGGTCTGCGGGACCTCGTCGAAGGAGTCGAGCAGCACCAACAGCGGTCGGCCATCGGCGTCCGCCCGCAGCGTCGCGAGCACGTCGCCCTCGGTCGGCAGCCCGACCTTGGCGGCGATCGCCTGCAGCACGGGGTTGGCGCCGGCTTCGCCCGTCAGGGTCACGTCCCAGGCGAGGTCAACCATGATGACGGGCATCTCGCCGCAGAGCTGCGACTCGACTGAGTTGGCGAAGGTGCTCTTGCCCACGCCAGCGCGGCCAGTAACGAGCGTTGAGCGCTGTGTGCCCTTGGCGATGGCGGCAACAAAAGCCTCTTCGGGCAAGACGGTTACGCGTGTGCGCGCCGGCCCACCGACCGCCGTGACGGCGCCCTCGCCGCCCCATCTCTCGACGATCAAGCGTACCGGCTGGTAGTTGCGCGACTTGACCGCGGAGCGGTGCTTGGAATGGGCGGCCACGCAGCGGCTCTCGTACGCCACGCTGCGCGATCCAACGCCGGCCTGTTGGGCACCGCCGCACGCGATCAGGCCCACGCAAGCGAGCAGCGCGGCGTACATAGGGAGGACGACGAGATGGCGGCGGTTGGTTGTGTTCACTGAAAGTCTCCACGCGTCGGGGCATGCGGGCCGGGTCAAGCGTGCAGCATCGTGCGACGGTGGTGGCGGGGGCGTCAAGCGGGGGGCCGGGATGGGGGTGGTCGGCACCGCAGAGGACCGCAGCGACCGCCACACGCGGCACGGCCAACCTGATCGCGGCTGCGGGCGTACCGATCAAGCGGAGGACCGGCCGAGACCGCCCAGAACGCCCTCGCTCCTGTCGTCGATCCCTGCCGTGGGCGAGGTTGCCCTGCCATCGCCGACGCGGGCTCACACCATGGGCGACGTGGGCTTTGTCGGGCATGATGTCTCGGTATGCGGCGTTGGACACAAGAGGATGCGCCTCCAGACCGCGGCCACGCGCCGGCCACGGTGACCAGGACCCGGCTGATGCGGTCGAACACAGAGCGGCATATTCCGCGAGTGGCGCTGCAGCCCTCGCTGCGCCTGATCCTGCGCGCCCGCTTCTCCCATCCCAGCGTCCACGAGACCGGC
>CALGHC010000346.1 GCA_937915965.1 uncultured Myxococcales bacterium | reverse complement strand
TGATGACCAGGCCGAGGCTCGCGAGGTAGACAAATCGCTCGGCCCCGCCGACCGGCAGGGGGACGAGGTGGCTCGTCGGCAACAGCCCGAGAAGCCACCAGGCCAGGCCCAGAGCGACGAGCGGCCGACGACGCCAGCTCGCGGCGATTCCGCAAACGGCGGCGCCGTCGAAGACCAGACCCGCGAGCGCGAGCGGATCGGCGAACGACAGCGCATAGGGCAGGCTGGTCGCGTCCCAAAACGGTGACAGGGGCCACGGCCACACCAGGAGTTTCGCGTACCAGGCGTGGATCTTCAGCACCGATGCGACCGTCCGACCAGTATCGAGGCTGGCGAAGAAGGGCATCTGCGTGGGCGCGATCAGCGTCGACCGGATGGCGAACCAGCCGATCAGCGCCGCGGTGCAAAGCAACAGACCAGGAACAGCAAAACGCAGCCGGGCGGCGAGAGTGCGAGGCGGCGCCAGCGGCGCCAGGAGGCAGAGGCAGAGGTAAATCCCCGGCAACACCACCGCGGTCTCCTTGGCGCCCAGACCAACCGCGTAGAGGCCGGCCAGGCCCATCGCGCCCAGAGCCGCAGCGCGCCAGCTCGCGCCGCGATTGGCTGCGGTGGCCGTGACCGACGGCACGGCGAGGCGGCGGACCGTCCAAACCGACGCCAGCAGCACGGCCGCCGTCGCCAGCAGCTCGGTGCGGTAGGTGATCAGGTTGACGGTCTCGGTGTGGATCGGATGAACCGCCCAGACCAGCGCGGCGATGAAGGCCACCCGCCGCGGCAAGCCCAGACCGATGAACAGCGCCAGCGCCAGCGCCGCCGACAACGCGTGCAGCAGATCGTTGACGAGGTGATAGCCAAGCGGCGCGGCCCCCCAGACCGCGTAGTCGAGCGCCCATGAGAGCGCAGCGACCGGCCGCCAGAACGACGCATTCAGACCAGTGAGGAAGTCATCGCCAGTGGCGCCGCCCACCGAGTGACCAAAGAGCCGCGGGAGCTCGGCGAGGGAGCGGATCTCGGTGTTCTCGACGACGTTGTAGCGGTCGTCCATGACGAAGCCGCCGCCAAGATTGCCGACGCGGCAGGCGAGGGCGAGCGCGAAGATCAGCAGGGTATCGCGTCCGATCAGGCGGGCGCGGCGTGGCGGCGGTGCGGTGGCAGCGGCTGGCTTCGAGGTGGGCACGCGGCTCCCTCAGGCTGACGGCGCGGCGACGCCCGCTTTGACGCCCGCCTTGACGAGCAGGAACGGTCCGAGCACGAGCGCGTCCATGTCGGTGGTGAAGTAGCACTTCAGCGCGTCTTCGACGGTGGTGACGATCGGCTCGCCGCGGATATTGAAGCTGGTATTGACCAGGATCGGCACGCCGGTGCGTTCGCCAAAGGCGCGCACGACGTCGTAGTAGCGGGCGTTCTGGTCGCGTCGGATCGTCTGGACGCGGGCGCCGCCGTCGACGTGGGTCACGGCCTGCAGCGAGTCGACGTGTTCGGCGCGGGTCGGGAATACTTCGAGCATGTACGGAGCCTTGCGCCCGCCAACGAAGAACTCGTCGACGCGCTCTTCGAGCACCACCGGCGCGAAGGGGCGGAAGTACTCGCGAAATTTTACCCTCGCGTTGAGCACGTCCTTCATGTCGGCCGGACGCGGATCGGCGAGGATCGAGCGTGCCCCCAGCGCGCGTGGCCCATACTCGCATCTCTCCTGGAACCAGCCGACGATGCGGCCGTCGGCCAACAGCGCGGCCGCCGCATCGGCGATGTCGGCGGGCCGCTCCCAGGTGCAGCCTGAGATACGCAGCACCGCCTCGATCTGGTCGTCGCTGTAGCCGGGTCCGAGGTAGTCGGTCTCGGGGTGGTGAACACGAGCGTCGTCGCCCAGCACGTGCGCTGCGTAGAGGGCAGCGCCCAGCGAGGTGCCGGCGTCGGAGGCGGCCGGCATGAAGTACGCGTCGTCAAAACCGCACTCGCTGACGATGCGGGTGTTGGCGACGCAATTCAGGGTCACACCGCCAGCCATGGCGAGGCGCGACTCGCCGCTGAGCTCCCGCGCGAGGCGGCCGAGATGAACCAGCGCTTCTTCGGTGACCAGCTGCATCGACGCGGCCAGATCCATGTGCCGCTGTTCCAACGCCGACTCGGGGGTGCGCTCGGCGCCCAGCTCGGAGCGGAACAGGTCGACGAGCTTGTCGCTGTATCGACGGCGACGGTGCAGATAGAAGGCGAAGTAGCTCAGGTCGAGTTCGAAGCCCTCGTCGGTGAGGCGGATCATCGGCCGAATCAGGTCTGCGTAGACCGGCTCGCCGTACGAGGCCAGCCCCATCACCTTGCCCTCGCCGCTGTTGGCGCGAAAGCCCAGATACTGGGTGAACGCCGCGTAGAAGGAGCCCAGCGAGTGGGGGAAATCAACGGTCAGCAGCGTCTCGATGGTGCGGCCGGAGGCGCGGGCGATGTGGGTCGAGGCGCGCTCGCCGTAGCCGTCGACGGTCAGCACCGCGGCGGTCTCGAAGTTTGAGCGGAAGAAGGTGCCAGCGGCGTGGCAGAGGTGGTGCGGCAGAAAGTCCATGC
>CALGHC010000345.1 GCA_937915965.1 uncultured Myxococcales bacterium | reverse complement strand
CCCTGGGCAATTTCGCACCAGCGGCCACCGCCGCCGCCGCTCGGCGCAGGTGGACCTCGTGGGCGCGCAGGACGATGCGCGCGCAAGCCTCGGCGTCCGATCCGGCCTCGTGGTGGTCGAGGGCGATGCGCAGGTGGGCACAGACGGCGTCGAGCGAGTTGCGCGGCAGGCTCCAGCTGCGCCGCGCCAGATGCACCGTGCAGCAAAACGGCGCCTCGGGCATCGGCAGGTCAGCCGCTGCGCAACAAGCCAGCAGGACGCGACGGTCAAAACCCGCGTTGTGGGCGGCGACGAAGCCGACCCCAGCGAAGAGGCCGACGACATCGCGCCAGACCTCGGCGAACACCGGCTCGTGCTGGACGTGTTGCCAGGTGATGCCGTGCACCCCTGTCCAGATGAAGTCCCGGCGCGGCGGCCGGATGAGTCGCGTAGCTCGCGCGACGATGACGCCCGCCTCGACGCGGACGATGCCGACGGCGCAAGCGCTGTCGGGGCCGTTGTCGGCGGTCTCGAAGTCGAGGGCGACAAAGGGTGGCAGCGGCGCGCCCGCGACAGCCCGAGCGGCCGGGCGGGAGACAGCGGGCGGAGGCGGACGAGCGGGCATGGGCGGACGAGTGGGCATCGGCAATCCTGTCCGGGCGGCCGCTGCTGCGTCCGGCAGAGGCGCCTACTTGCGCCTGGTCGGGCTCTCACATCACTCGGAACAGGCCTCAAACCCAGCAGGCGTGACAGCGAAAGCGTCGTTCACGTAGCAGGGCGTGATGCACCACGCCCCTGGTGGCGGCTGCCACATCTTGCCTTTGCCCGAGCAGACGTCGCCCGACTGGTAGCAAAGCTCGACGGGCTCCCCGATGCCACCTGTCATGCCGTTGGGCCAGTTGAGTTTGCCGAGGTACCACATGTCGAGGTCGTCCATCTTGACGTCGACAACCTGCAGAGCGAGGACGCCACCGATGTAGACGTTGATCGTCGCGTACGATGTTCCATAGCCGTGGCTGTTCCAGTGGTGGGCACCGATCGCGTACTGAAACGGCTTGCCCACTGTGCCCTCGGGTTGGTCGAGGTTGAGGTTCTCGGGCCCCGCGCCGTCGGTGTCATCGAGGTCGAGGCTCGGGTCATCGTTGACGGCCGGGTTGCTGGAGTTCCAGTTCGGGTTGGGGTTGAACCAGAACGCGTCGAAGGGGTTGGAGAACCAAGGATCGCCGACGCCGTCGCAGTCGATGTCGGATCCGCTCGCCATGGGGTGAGCAAAGTGCAGGTCCATGTCCGAGCCTGCATTTGGTCCAGTATCGGTCTCGTCGGGATCGCCCGGAGTCTTCCAAAGCAGCTCGACGTGGATCGTCTCCTCGGGCAGAACGAGTACCGTATCGCAGTCGGCTGTGCAGCTCTTCTCGCCGGCTTCCCAGATCTCCAAGCAGAAATCGTACTGGCCAGCAACGTTCGCGGTGAAATACGGGTTGGGGAAGCTGTCGCTGGGGACGAAGACCTGCTGCGAGCCAGGTGGCTGGGTGACGGTCCATTTGTAGGTCACGATCACTCCGCCGGGGCTGGCCGTGCTCTGGTCGCCTTTGAGATGCAAAAGGGTCTGTGGGATGACCTCCCCGCCCTCCTTGATGACGACCTTGGCCGCGCATGAGCCGGTCGTGGCGTCGACGGCGTCGATGGCGCCCGCGACGTCCGCCGCGACGTCTGCGGGGCTCGACACGTCACCGGAAAGCTGCGCGTCGGCGACGGCACCGTCGGGCGCGACGACTTCGCCACCTTGAATATCTTGGGCGTCCGCGTTGACCGAATCGGTGGATACATCCGGGCCACCGGTCGCTTCCACACCGCCCCACACGCCGCCACCGCAGTCATTGCCTGCGGCCGCGTCGCACGAAAAATGAGCGCTACGGGGCCACTCGACGGCGCAGCGCGGCAAGGTCAGCGCCACCAACAGCGCCACCAGGGGCAGACGAATACGGAACATGGCCCGACCTCGCAGCCGCGGCCCACTCTTTGGCAGTATGCCCTGAGACCGCGATGTTGGAGGGAGCATGTGCCGCGGGGACATGCCTGTCAAAACGCGAAACGCCGCCGAGAGACGCGGCGCAAATAACAGGCTAGCCCACTATTTTGCCACCTCTTGCTTGTTTGGCTTTTCTGGGCCGCTCACGGCGCCTTGGTCGGCGCGCAGCTCGACACGCCCGCGCCGGTGATCGTGTGGCCGACGTTGGTGAGCACCTTCTTGAAGGCGCCAAGGCCGGGATCGAGCTCGTAGACGCTCGAAGAGGGGTCGGACTGCGCTTTGACGAAGAGGTAGAACTTGCCGGCGTAGGCGGCGAACGCCCATGCCTGGACGTTGCTCATGCTCAGCGGGATGGCGACCTGCTTGCTGACGCTGCCGTTGTTCTTGTCGATGAGGCCGATCTTTGACTGGTAGGGGAAGAATCCCCACAGCTCGGCGTCGCCGGTGCCGGTCAGCTCGGGTCCGCCCTGGAACTGGATCTTGCCCAGCGAGCTCAGGCCGAGACCGGGCATGGCGATCTTGCCGAGGTTGGCGGTGGCCGAGACGAAGCTGAAGGGGCTGCCGCCCGAGACGAAGAGGGTCTCGTCATCGCTGCCGGGCGCGTTCGACGAGAAGCCCATGCCAAAGACCTGGAAGCCGCCGACGTTGGGCGAGAACGCGGTGCTCTTGCACGAGGCGTCGAGGGTCGAGACCTGGAAGAGTTTGGTGCCGCTGCCGTAGTAGAGCACCCAGGCGTTGGCGTCGCGGTCGACCGACATCGAGAAGGGCGAACCACCGCCGGGGCAGTTGAGCACGCCGACCTGGGCGAACTTGAGGGTCTCGACCTCGAAGCGCAGCAAGACCTTCTGCTCGGTGACGACGTAGACCTTCTTGGCGCGGTCTGAGCAGTCCTTCACGCAGGTCGACAGGCAGCCGTCGTCCTCGTCGGCGTTGGCGTCGTCGCACGTCTCGACGTCCACCCAGACGACGCCGTCACCGCACGAGGCCGCTTTGCAGCCGCTGAGGCAGGCGTCGGTCTCGACGGCGTTGCCGTCGTCGCACGCCTCGCTGCCCTCGACGACGCCGTTGCCGCAGGTCTGGTTGATGCACGCGCCCTCGAAGCAGACCTGGCCCTGGGCGGCGCAGGCGACGCCAGCGCCGGTCCAGGCGGTGCCGTCGCCGTTGCAGCCGATGGCGAGGCCGTCGTTGCAGACCTGCTGGCCCGGTGGGCAGATCACCGGGACACAAGCGCCCACCTTGCACAGCTCCTCGTCATCGCACTGGTCGATGAAGGCGGCGCTCAGGCCATCCGCGGCGCAGAGCATCGCCTCCTTGCCGTCGCAAAACGCCGTCGACTTCACGCAGACCGGCGCCTTGCAGACGCCCAGGACACACAGCTCGCCGGTCGCGGCGCACGCCTGCCCGGGAAGCTCGTAGCCCGATCCGTCGGCCTTGCAGGTGGTCGCGACGTCACCCACGCAAGCCTTGGTCTGGGGCACGCAGACCTTGGCGACACAGGCGCCGGCGACGCAGACCGTCTCGCCGCCGCAGCTGTCGACGCCCACGGCCGCGGTGCCATCCGCGGTGCAGGCCATCGCCTCGCTGCCGGCACAGAAGAACGCGCCAGGGATGCAGACGACGCCCTTGCAGCTGCCCTCGACGCAGACCTTGCCGCTGCCGGCGCAGTCGGCGATCACCGTGATCTCAAGACCGTCGGCGCTGCAAGCGATGACCTGGGTCTCCTGACAGCCCGTGCCGGGCGTGCAGACCCAAGCCTGGCAGCTGGCGCTGTCGCCGGCCGCGACGCAGGTCGTCTCCGGCGCGCAGGCCACGGCGTCAGCGAGGCCCTCGCCGGAGGCCAGGCAGGTGGCGATGGCGTTGCCGACGCACTGCGAGGTGCCAGCCACGCAGGCGACCGGCGGGCAGGCCCCGCCCGCATCGCAGGGCGCCCCGGCGGTGCCGTCGTTGCCGGTCGAGGCGG
>CALGHC010000344.1 GCA_937915965.1 uncultured Myxococcales bacterium | reverse complement strand
CCGGCGCTGTCACCGGCGCTGTCACCGGCGCTGTCACCGGCGCTGTCACCGGCGCGGCAGCAACTTCGAGTCCAACCACCGCCGCCACGTCCTGCGCGACCAGCAAGGCCAGCGAAGCGGGGACCTCGACCCAAGCGCGGGTCGCCTCGCTGCGGGCGTAATACGTCGCCTCCTTGCCGTCGACGCGGGTCAACTCCAGGCGGCCGATCTCCTCGCCGTCACCGTGATATCGGATCTGCACGACCGGCGTCGGCACGTTCATTGCGCCGCCGGGCCCGCCCGGCTGTTCGTCGGGGCTTTCGTACTTCTGGGCGCGCAGCCGGTCGACCTTGGCCAGCCAGGTGCCGAACAGCTCGTTGCGGCGTTCGGGCTCAGCGGCGTCGACCCACAGCGCGTCGCGTGGTGATGTGCGCGCACGCTGGAGCAAAGAGCGGCTGCGCCCCCCCGCCTCGATGCTGACCTCGTCAACGTCCTTGAGGGCAAAACGGTGCAAGGTCCGCTGCATGAATCGCGCGTGAGCCATCTCCAGATCGCTGATAAGAGAACCGGGCAGAAGTACGACGGTCTCGCCGCCCGTCTCGCGGGCGTAGCGGTTACCTGTGCCGAATGTCCGGCCGCCGATGTCGAAGCTGCGGGCCTTGCCTGCGCAGGTCACCGTCAGCGTGCGCGTCGTCTTGTCTAACTCAAGCCCCGCGAGGCGATCGGCCCCGACCGTGCCGAGGCTGCGAACCGCACGCAGCGGCGCGATCCGCTCCACCATCTTCTCGGCCTGGTCGTTGCCAGCAAACTCGCGCTGATCAGGCTCCAGCGAGGCGACGGTGGCGCTCTGCAGCGTCGCAGGTAGCGGAAGCCCTGCCGCGCGCAGGCGCTCCGCCTCGGCAACTCGGGCGACGGTGGCCTCCTTGGGGCGCTCCTCGACCTTGAGCCAGGCGTGGCGCTTGCCGCCCGCGCGGGGCATCTCCAATCGTGTTGTCTTGAGGTCGGTGCGCAGCTCGATCGACTCGAAAGCGGACGGCTCGCAGTCCAGCACCTCGACCTCGCCATCGGAGCGAGGCAGGTCCTCGGCGCCGCTGTGCAGACCATAGACGGCAACAAGCCCCAGAATCGCCAGCGCCGCATGGACCAGTACACTTCTCATGACCGGCCTCCCTTGCGGCGTCGCCGTCGCGCCGTCCACATGCCGACCCCGACGAGCGGCAGCGGCACCGCGAATGTGGTCAGGTAGAACCACCACTTGTCCGCTTCACGGCTGTGCTCGATGGGGATGTCCTCTTCGGAGGCGAGGTCGGTGCTGACCGCTTCGTCTCCAATCAGCCACCGGAGGCTGTCGACGAAGATCAACAGGTTTCCGGGGTTACGAAACAGCTTGTCGGTCACGAAGTCGCCGTCGCCGATGACGACGACGCGACCCTCTGCGGCTAGCTCCGCTGACTCGCCCGGCGCCGATCTTCCGGCGGCCGGGATGTTCCCATTGGAGTCGACCGTGCCGGAGTCGACCGTGCCCCTCGCGACGACCGGAACGGTCACCGCCGCGATGAGATTCTGCTGGCCCGCGGCCTCGTCCTTGCCCTGTTCGAAGTCGCCGTCCAGGTCGCGCCAGGCGTCGGCGGCCGTGCGCAGCGGAAAGACAATCTGGGGGCGCGGGGGAGGGAGCTCACCCTTGCGCCGTTCGAGGGCGCCAGCGCCGTAGACAAAGGTCGCGACCTGAGACGCGTTGAGGCTCGCGCTGGTGACGGTCGGGTGCGACGAGTAGCGGTTGCTGTACACGATGGAGCGGTCGGCGTTGCTGGCCGTGCGGCGCATGAAATGGCGCTTGCTGGCGATCACGCCGTCGTGCAGTTGCAGCCCAAGGCCGTCGAGCAGTGGACCGAGGCCTGAGTCGACCTTCGGGTCTACCATCACGACGAGCCTGCCGCCGCCGCGCACGTAGCGCAGGAGCGTGTCGGCTTCCTCGGACAGGAATGGCTCACGCGGCCCAATCACCGCGACGGCACCCGCGCCCGCGGGAACGTCGGCGGCGAGACCCTGGGCAGCTCCGAGCGTCTCGGCCTCAACGTGGAAGCGGCCGAGCACGCCATTCATGTCGCGCAGACCGTCGCCCGTGTCATCGCCTGGGGCCAGCTTCTCACTGAACTCCCGATGCCCCGTGGTGAAGTACAGCTTGCGGCCCGGCTGCACGAGCTGGGCGAATGCCTTTTGGAACGAGGCGTCGAGGGTGCGCAGCCTCTTGCGGGCGTCCTCAAGCTTGGAGCCGACCTCGATCGTCTGCGACGCGAGCTTGCCGGCTTGCTTGGGTACTGCCGGCGGCTTGGCGTCGATGGCCGGCGCCTCCTCGTCACCCTCGCGTACCAGCAGCACCGTACCGTTGTCGCGGACCTTGTAGTCGCGCGCCAACTCCGGGGCGAGGGCGTGGTCGAGGATCTCGACCCGCAGCCTCGGCGAGCGCGCCGCGAGCTCATCGAAGTAGGGTCGGATCTGCTCAAGGACGTCGTTCACCTGGGGGAAGAAGAGGACCACCCGCACGGGCGTGTCCAGGCGGTCGACCATCGCCAGCGTCGAGCCGCCGACCCGTGTTGTCTTGAGGTACGAGAGGTCGCGGCGGATGTCCTTCTGGCTGGCGATGTGGTTGATCGAGAAGAGGAAGACCAGCGCGCAGGCGAGGCTGACCCCGGCTCGGCCGGCTGCTGAGATGCGGCCGACCTCGACCGATACGGCCAGCGGCATCCGCAGGTAGGTAAACTCCATGAAGGCAAGCGCCGTCGCCGCGATGGTCATGACGCAGACCCAGGCGACCGTGCCGATGAGGGCGGCGCGGCCGATCTCGGCGTCCGCCGTGCCGAGGAGGTCGAGCCCGGTTCTGGTCGTCAAAGCGTACAGGCCGAGGGCGACCAGGACGCCGGCCTGGGCGATGATCAGGCGGCTCTCGACCCGGCGCACGACACCGCTACTGCGCACCCAGGCCGCAACACGAACCGCGAATCCGGTGGCGACCAGGGCCGCGCCGCCCCAGGTAAGCAGGACGCCGGACTCGACGCCGCCGAGGATCCGCTGGCCGATCAGGATGGCGATCAGCCCGACGAAAAGGAGCCCGCTCGACAGCGGGCCCGTGGTGGAGACGCGGGTGTTCATCGCCACCTCTGACTGTGCAAGACGCGGGTCGCAGCCAACAGCGCGAACCAGGACACCGACACAAAGAAGACGACGTCGCTGAGCCGCAGCATGCCGCGCTGAAACGGCAGAAAGTGCTGATCGAAGGGAGCGAGATAGCGCAAGACCTCGCGCAGCGGCGGGTCGGCGACCCGGGCGACCATCCAACACAGCAGCAAGCTGACCAGGAAGAGCGCCGAGAGGACCCCCGCGACGAGCTGGTTGCGACCCAGGGAGGAACCGAGAACGCCGATCGCCAGGGCCGAGCCGCCGAGGAGGGCGAGGCCGAGATAGCCACCAGCGATGTGGCCCAAGCTGACCTTGCCGTGCACGAATATCAACGCTGGCATGTAGGCCGTGAGCCCGATCAGCAACAGAAGAAAGGCAAACGCAGATAGGAACTTTCCGGCAACGATCTGGTATTCGCGGATGGGCGACGTGAGCAGGAGCGAGAGCGTTCCCGCCTGACGCTCCTCGGCCAGCAGCCGCATCGACAGCAAGATCGCGGCGATCATGGTCGTGCCCGCGGCAAAGTAGAAGAAGTCCTGTAGGACCTGCGTCGACGGCTTGGGCTGCGTCCCCAGCGCGAAAGCGTTGAAGAGCAGGCCATCTATCAGCAGCACCGCCGCGGCGATGATCCAGCCGCTGGGGGTGCGCAGATAGCTGGTCAGCTCGCGGCGAGCGATGAGCAGGGTGTTGCTCATTCGTGCACCTCCTGGGGGGGCGTTGCGGCGATGTCCTCGTTGCGGCTCATGCGAACGAAGATAGATTCCAAGCCGGAGGTGACCCGGCGCAGTTCGATCAGGCCGAGGCCGGCTTCGATGACTGCACGCGCGAGGGCCTCGCGCACATCCGCTTCGCTGTCGACATGGGCCCGGATGATGCCGCCGCTGTCGGAGAGGATCTTGACCGGGGCGCCGTCGGTTGCGTCAGTGAGGAGCGCGACCACTTGTTCGGCGGCGCCGCGGACCTCGACCTCAAGGGTCCCGCCGGCTCCGCCGTAGCGCGTCGCCAGCTCGGCTTCGGTCCCTTCGGCGGTGATTCGGCCCTCGTGCAGCATGAGGATTCGGTCGCAGGTCGCCTCGATCTCGGCGAGCATGTGCGTAGATAGCAAGATGGTGTGCTGGCCGGCGAGGCGCCGGATCATCGAGCGCATCTCGACGATCTGGACCGGATCGAGACCCTGCGTGGGCTCGTCGAGGATCAGCAGAGCCGGCTCGTGGATGATCGCCTGGCCGATGCCGACGCGCTGGCGGAAGCCGTGTGACAGTTCGGCGATCGGCGTGTCCGAGACCTCATCGAGGCCGCAGATATCGATCACGTCCGGCAGCCTTCGGCCGACGTCGCTGTCCGCCATGGCGCGGAGTCGCCCGGCGAAGCGCAGGTAGGACGCGACGGTCATCTCCTCGTACAGCGGCGGGCTGTCGGGCAGAAAGCCGACAAAGTGCCGAATCTCGTGTGGGTTCACGCCTGCGTCGTGGCCGCGAATGGTGATCCGGCCCGAGGTCGGCATGATCAGGCACGACAGCAGCCGCAGCGTCGTCGACTTGCCGGCGCCGTTGAGACCCAGAAAGCCGATGCACTCGCCTTCGTCGATGCGGAACTGCAGATCGCGCACGGCTGCGTGGGAGCCGTAGTACTTGCTGACGTGGTCCACGCTGATCATGGGGTCAACCTCGCTGTCCTCTTTCGGGTAGGGCCCGGTCCGGGCCGTTCGGGGCGATTCCGGACGCGGCCGTAATCTAGGCCATCCTGGCCGGCGCGGGAAGGGCGGGCGAAATGAGCGGTCGTAGCCGCAGCGTTTCGCTCGCTCGCGACGCGGCATTCGGCCGGCTGAGGACCGGGGGTTCTGCCGCAGGCGGGCGTTTACCTTCGGGGCTCCGGCGGCATGAACCACGGAAGGGAGGCGTCACGTGCGCACCCCATGAACGGCAGTAGGGGCAG
>CALGHC010000343.1 GCA_937915965.1 uncultured Myxococcales bacterium | reverse complement strand
GAGGCTGTCGAGGCTGTCGAGGCTGTCGAGGCTGTCGAGGCTGTTGAGGCTGTCGAGGCCGTTGAGGCTGTCGATCCCGCTGTTGCCGTCGAAGACCAGCCAGCCGAGGAGGATCCGACCATCGCGGTCGTCTACCCCAGTGACGAAGACGACGTTGTCTCGGAGGCATTGCCGGTGCCGTTGCGCCGCGTTCCTCCGAATGAGCGCAGGTCGGCGTCGATGGCGCTCGACGTCCGCGGCAGCGGTGGCCGCGCCTCCAGTCTGGCCGCCTTGATAGCTGGCCGCCCTGACCCGTTTGGCGCCGGTCTGGCGTCAGGTATCGAGGCGCTCGCTCGCGACCTGCATGGCCAGACAGTGCGCCGCCGCGAAGCCCATCGCGGTGCGTTCACGGCTGTATTTCTGAGCGAAGATGGCCAGCACGTGCTCTACGCGGATGACGACGGCCACCTTCGCCTGGTCGACGCTGGATCGATTCGCGAACAGCCAGTCGCGATCGCCAACCTGGACGGCATCGAGATCGGTCAGCACGAGGGTCTGGTCACCATGGTGACTGCCTCCGCCGATGGCACCAAGGTGCTATCCGGTTCGTCCGATGCCCGCCTCCGCATCTGGAATCCAGCCGATGGCAGCCTCGACGGTGAGGTCCTCCTCGACGCTGGCGTGACCAGTGGCGCCGTGTCGACCGACGGCCGCCTCGCGATCGTTGGTACCGAGTCCGGCGCCGCCCATCTCATCGACCTGCCTGAAGCGCGGCCGCGGCGGGTGTTGCGTGGTCACCGCGAGGCCATCACCTCGGTGGCAGCTGCTGGATCGCGACGGGTCGTGGTCACGGCAAGCGAAGACGGCACCGTCCGCACCTGGGACCCCGTCGGCGGTGGTGCGCGCATGACGACGCGCGCACACGAAGGTGCTGTCGGTGCCGTAGCGGTCTCGCCCGATGGTCGCTGGTTGGCCACCGGTGGCTGGGACGGCGTTTTGATCCTCTGGGCCATCCACGGCGGCCGCGAGCGGCTACGCGTCGAGGCGCACCACAAGCCGATCGGCGCTGTGGCCATCGACTACGAGCGCGGTTGGCTCGCGACCGGCGCCGACGACGGCTCTGCCAGGGTGTGGCGGATCGAGGACGGTAGCCTGGTCGCAGAGCGCGACGATCTTCGCCGCGGTGCGCGCTGCCTGCGCTTCGCCCCTGACGGGCGCTCCGTCTGGATCGGCGCCTGGGACGGCACCTTCCGGCGCCTGAGCTGCGTCGGCCCTCTCGAAGACTGACGAAGACCGGCGGAGCCTGACGAAGACTGGCGTAGCCTGACGAAGACTGGCGTAGCCTGACGAAGACTGGCGGAACCTGCCGAAACTTGCCGAACTAGAAATCGAGGTTTCGCACGTTCATCGCGTTCGCGACGATGAAGTCCCGCCGCGGCTCGACCTGGTCGCCCATCAGCACACTGAAGATCTCGTCTGCGCCGACGGCATCGTTGACCCGGACTTGCAGCAGGGTGCGCACCTTGGGGTCCATCGTCGTCTCCCACAGCTGCTCGGGGTTCATTTCGCCCAAGCCCTTGAAGCGGTTGATCTGCACGCCCTTGGAACCGAAGGTGAAGATCTGCTCAAGGACCGCTTCGAAGGTCTCGACTTCGTGCTGCTCGCTGCCTCGGCTGACCGTGTACGGCGACCTGCCAATCAAGGCTTCCAGCTCGACCGTGCGCTGACGCAACAGGGCGTAGTCCGAGCCACTGAGCATGCGCCGCCCGACCACCGTAGTCCGCGGCAGCCCGCCTTCCCGCGACGAGACGTCGATGCGGAACTGGCCGTGGCGCGCGACGTCTTCGTCGCGTGTTTGAACGATGCGGAAGGTTGGCGCGACCATCGCCGGGTAGAAACGCTCGACCCACGCGGCGACGCCCGTGATCGCAGCTTCGAGGCGGGCCTCGTCGTCGGTCGCCTCGCCGTCGAGCTGTGCGCCGTTGACGAAAGCGCGCACCAACCGCCGGTCGGCCGACGGCCCAAGCCGCTGGCAGAGCCGTCGCATCATGTTGCGGTACTCGATCAGCTTGCGCACTACCGCGCGCAGATCGCCCCCCTCGATCACCCGGCCGCCCTCACCGCCGACGCTGCCGCCGTCGATACCGGACTCGATCAGGTAGTTCTCTCTCGCTCCGTCGTCGAGCAGGTATGTCTCGCGCCGGCCCTTCTTGGCGCGGAACAGGGGCGGCTGCGCGATGAATAGATAGCCGCGCTCGATGATCTCGGGGAACTGCCGAAAGAAGAACGTCAGCAGCAGCGTGCGGATGTGCAGGCCGTCGACGTCGGCGTCGGTCATGATGATGATGCGGTGGTAGCGCAACTTGTCGATGTCGTAGCTATCCGGCCCGATGCCTGCGCCGAGCGCGGTGATCAGAACGATGATCTCCTCGCTGTTGAGCATCCGATCGAAGCGAGCCCGCTCGACGTTGAGGATCTTGCCGCGCAACGGAAGGATCGCCTGGTGCTTTCGCTCGCGGCCGCCCTTGGCTGAGCCGCCAGCCGACTCGCCCTCGACGATAAACAGCTCTGCCTTGCGGGGATCGCGCTCCTGGCAGTCGGCGAGCTTGCCCGGTAGCGAGCTCGACTCGAGCGCGCCCTTGCGCCGGACCATGTCGCGGGCCTTGCGCGCAGCCTCGCGGGCCCGCGCCGAGTCGATCGCCTTGCCGATGATGCGCCTTGCGTCGGCGGGATGCTCGGCGAAGTAGTCGATCAGACCCTCGGTCACGATCTGCTGGACGACCTGCGTGGCCTCCGAGCTGACCAGCTTGTCCTTGGTCTGCGAGCTGAACTTGGGGTCGGGCATCTTCACCGAGATGACAACGACGAGTCCCTCGCGGATGTCATCGCCCCCCAGCGTGCCCTTGAACTTCTTGAGCAGCTCTTCCTTTGCGGCGTAGTCGTTCGTCGCTCGCGTCAGCGCCGCGCGAAAGCCAGTGAGGTGCGTGCCGCCGTCGCGGTTGCGGATGTTGTTGGTGAAGCAAAGGACCTGCTCGTTGAACGAGTCGTTCCATTGCAGCGCGACACCGACCTCCATGTCGCGGCCGTCTCCCATCGCGCGGCTGGTCTCGAAGTAGACCGGACTCTCGTGCAGCACCGTTCGGTTCTTGTTGAGGTAGCCCACGAAGCTCGCGATGCCGCCCTCGTACAAGAACGTGACCTCGCGTTCCTCCTGCTCGTCGCGCACGGCGATCGCGAGGCTGCGGTTGAGGTACGCCATCTCTCGAAAGCGACTCGTGAGGATGTCGTAGCTGAAGTCCGTCATCGTGAAGACGGCCGGATCCGGCTTGAAATGGACCCGCGTGCCCATGCGGTCGGTCCGTTCACCGCGGACGAGCGCCGTGACCGCCTTGCCGTCCTCAAAACGGATCGTCCACACGTGGCCCTCGCGGGCGATCTCAAGCACCAGCCACTCGGACAGCGCGTTGACCACCGAGACGCCGACACCGTGCAGACCGCCCGAGACCTTGTAGCTGTTCTGATCGAATTTGCCGCCCGCGTGCAGCTCGGTCAGCGCGACCTCGGCCGCCGAGCGACCGTCGCCGTGGTCGCCCACTGGGATGCCGCGGCCGTTGTCCTGGACGCTGCACGAGCCGTCGAGGTGCAGGACGATCTCGATGTGGCTGCAGTGGCCGGCGAGGGCCTCGTCCACCGAGTTGTCGACGACCTCGAAGACCATGTGGTGCAGGCCCGAACCGTCGTCGGTATCACCGATATACATGCCCGGACGTTTGCGCACTGCCTCGAGGCCCTTGAGGACCTTGATCGAGCCGACGCCGTAGTCTTCTTCGGCCGCGCTGTAGTCGCCGTCGGCGGCGGTCGTGGTTGCGATCGCGGCGTCGCTGACGGCCGCGGCTGCGCTGTCGCCGTCGGCGGCGATGTCGTCGGCCGCGCCGGTGTTGTCGTCCACGCCGGTGTTGTCGTCTACGCTGGAGTCAGGATCGCCCAGCGCCGCGCGCTCAAGGACGTCGTCAATGTTCGCCATTTTGCCGTTTCCTAGCTGCTTTGATCGACCCCGCTGCGGCCGGGCGGCCCGGCCCTGCCAGGCCGTCGCTGGGTCCTCTCTCGGGGACCCTCGCCTGCCTGCGGTCGATCGATTGAATCTCGATGTAATTCTCGGGGGATGGGCTCTGTCCCGAGGGACAATATCCTAGCATGATCCGGCCCTCGTGGGCAAGCTCCCGCCTCCCAATCGAAGCCCCCGGGACCGCTTGCCTTTCCACCAGTCTTGCGGCACGTTGGCTGAGCCGCACCGGCGTTTCGTGCGTCTCGCGCGCGATTTGCGTCTCGCGCCGGTCTCGCGCGCGCCTTGCGGAGCCGTCGCGTTCCGATGTCCGGCGGAGGAGCCGCCGCGACGAGGCGGCCGCGGCCGTGCTCTCCCTCCGTTGATCTCCGCCGCCACGGTGCCAGGCCCATGAGTAGCAATCCAGCGAGCAGCTCCGAAGGCCGCGACCCGCTTGAGCGCCTGCAGCGCTTGCGTGACGTCGCGGGCGGACAGCTCGCCCGTTTCGCCGACGTGTCGCAGCGTATCGATGGCCTCGAGCGCATCTGGCAGGAGCTCAACGA
>CALGHC010000342.1 GCA_937915965.1 uncultured Myxococcales bacterium | reverse complement strand
GCGTTCGCCGCGGCGGCCCGCACCTGGCTGCCGCCCGCGTTCGGAGGCGCGCCCGGCGAGCGCGATGATCCGTGGCTCGCCCGCCTCTACGGCGGAGTCTTGCCGGTCGATCCGATCGAGCTGCCCATGGAACTGTTCTGGCCAACCCCCTTGGATTTGCACCACGTCGCGCTCACCGTGTGGTCGCCACTGCTCGAAGCCACGGCGACAGAGGGAGAGCTGTGAACCGTACACCGCCCAGGGTCGAGACCGCCGAACCCCTCGCCGCGTGGGACCCATGTGCTCCGCTTCGGCCTGGCGTTCGGCTGCTCGAAGCCAGCGCGGGCACCGGCAAGACCTTCGGAATCGCCGACCTGTTCGTACGCCTTGTGGCCGAAGCGGATTTGACCGTGGCCGAGATCCTGGTGGTCACGTTCACCAACGCCGCGACCGCCGAGCTGCGCGAGCGCCTTCGACGCCGACTGCGCGAGGCCGGGCTCGCCTGTCAGCGTGCGCTCGCCAACCCGGCCATCCTGCCAGAGGGCGACGACGCCGTCGTCCTCCGACATATTGTGTCGCTGGGCGATGGCGTCGGTGCGTTGGCTCACCTCGCTCTTCGCGAGCGGCGCCTGCGAGAGGCCATCGAGGGGTTTGACGAAGCACAGATCTCGACAATTCACGGCTTCTGTCAGCGTGCGCTGCAACAGCACGCCTTCGAGAGCGGCGCAGGCTTCGATCTCACCCTGCTTACCGATACCCGGCCTTTGGAGCAGGAGGTCATCGACGACTTTCTTGCCGGCGCGCTGCACAGCGTCGAGCCGCAGGTCGTCGCGATGCTCGCCGATCTCGGCGTCGATCACGCAGGACTCGCTTCGCTCGCTCAGGCGCGCGCGCGCCACCCCGACGCGAAGATCCGCAGCGACGCCGGTACGGCACCCTCTCCCGACCTGCGCGCCTATTTCGCGGCGATCGACGCCGCTCGGGCTGCGTGGCAAGGCGACCGGGACGGCGCCATCGCGCTGCTCATCGACGATCTTGAGAGTCCCGCCAAGGTCCGCTGCCTCAACGCGCGATCCGTGACCGCCGAGGTCGTCACGGCCAAAGCCGCCGAGCTTGAACGTTGGCTGACGGGCCGGCCGCCACCACCGATCAGCTCCGCCCCGGACGCAACGGGCCGCACAGCGCCCGCGTGGCTGTACCTGTCGGCGAGCTTCCTGGCCGCGCGGACGGTCGGCGGGCGCGCCGCGCCGCAGCATCGCGTCTTCGACGCCCTCGATGACGTCGCGACGGCGATCTGGGCGGTGGTCCCCAAGGCCCGTGACCATGCCGAGGCGATCGTCGCGGCCTTCCTGGACCGGCTGGACAACGAGCTGCGCGACCGCAAGCGGGCCCGCAACAGCCAAGGCTACGACGACCTGCTGCGCGACCTGCGCGACGCACTGCTCGCGCCCGCCACCGCGACGACGCTGCGCCGCCGAATCGCGGGAGCGTATCGGGCGGCGCTCATCGACGAGTTCCAGGACACAGACGACATCCAGTGGACGATCTTTCGCGAGGTCTTTGCCGGTGACCGCGGCGGTGACAGCGACGGCGACGGTGACAGCGACGGCGACGGCGACGGCGACGGCGAGGTAGCCGGTCACAGCGGCAAATGCGCGCGCGACCACCACCTTGTGTTGATCGGCGATCCCAAGCAGGCGATCTACGCCTTTCGCGGCGGCGACATCCACACCTATGCCCGCGCCGCTGCACAAGCCGATGAGATCCGCTCACTCGCTGTCAACCATCGCTCGGATCGGCGCCTCGTCGTCGCCTGCAACCACCTCTTCGGCGGCCGCGACACCTTCGCCACACCCGCCATCCGCTTCCAGGCGGTCGGAGCGGCTCGGCCCGACCGTCTCCTCGCCGACGGCGACCACGGCATCGAGCTGCGCTGGCTGCCGCAAGCTCTGACCGACACCGGCAAGCCCCTGACCAACGGCTGGCTCGACGCGAACCTGCCCGATCTGGTGGCAAGCGACGTCGCGGCTCTTGTGGCGGGGGGCGCGCGGATCGACGCCGG
>CALGHC010000341.1 GCA_937915965.1 uncultured Myxococcales bacterium | reverse complement strand
ACCAACGTCTCGGGGCATTACTGCATCAGCGGCGTGCCTGCCGCGGCCGCTTCGGACTGGTTCGGCCAGGCGGTGGCAGATGGCTACGACCCGGTGACCACCGCGGCCTTCGGCCTCGTCGCCAATGTCGTGACGTTCCAGGACTTCGAGCTGCAAAAGACGTCCGCAACGTATTGCTTCTCCGACACCTTCGATACGGACACCGGCTGGGTCGCCAGCGCTGCCGTCAACACCGTGCAGTGGCACCGGCGCAAGAACTCCGATGTGCTCGTCAACTCGGCAATCCCGGGCTGCGTTGTGCTGCCGCCCGACGAGTCGTGCACACCCGACCCGGCCAACTGGAACGACCCGTGCGCGATCTGCGCTGCGGCCAGCTCGACGGCTTGCATCCCGCAGGCCGGCGCTCTGCCGCGCGCTGTCGCCGGCCAGTATGCGGCCTGGTTTGGTAGCGAGCAGATGGGCAACTACCTCGGCGCGGGCGGTGTCTGCGAGAAGGGCAGCGGTGGCGTGAGCCAGGCCGCGTCGATTGGCGGCACCTACACCTCGCCGCAGATCCCCATCGCCAAGGACGCCGAGAACGTCCGCGTCGTCTTCTGGTACTGGTACGAGGTCGAGTCGGTCCACGTCGGCGCGGGCTACGACATCATGTCCGTGTCGGTGTCGAGCAACGGCAACAAGTGGCTGCCCATCGGCACGCTTGCCCCCGAGCTACCCGTCAGCGGCGCGCAGGATCACAGCTGGAGCTCGTCGGGCTACAACAAGGCGCCGAAGTGGGCGCTCGCCAACATGGCGCTGCCGCCGGACGTGAAGACCATCATCCAGGGCACGGGCAAGATGTTCGTGCGCTTCACATTCGAGAGCACCGATGGCGCCTTCAACGGCTTCCGCGGCTGGCTCGTCGACATCGTGCGTGTCGTCGGCAACGGCTGCGGTGGGTAGGCGGTTGCGGCGCTACGTCAGCGCAAATGCGTCCTGCTGACACTCTTCGATCAGGGCTGCCATCAGCCGGATGGAGGCCTCGACATCGCCGGGGTGGACCATCTCGATGACCGAGTGCACGTATCGGGTGGGCACGCTGATGCAGCCGGCAGCCGCGCCGCCGCCTGCGCGCTGGATGGCCGCGGTGTCGGTGCCGCCACGCGGCAGGACCTCGAACTGGTGGGGGATCGCGCGCTGCTCGCAGACCTCGCGCATGAAGTCGACGAGCTTCCAGTTCGGCACGGCGCTCGCGTCGTACACCTTGATCGCGGTGCCCTTGCCCATCACGGTGATGTAGTCGCGCGGCTCGGCGAACGGCACGTCGTTGGCGAGCGTGATGTCGAGGGCGACGCCGACGTGCGGCTTGATGTTCTGCGCCGCCACGCTCGCGCCGCGGATGCCGATCTCCTCTTGGGTGCTGGCGACGGCGTAGATGTCCATGAGGTTGTGGCGCGCCGCGCGCAGCCCCTCGATCAGGACAAAGAGACCGACGCGGTCGTCGAAGCTCTTGCCGTTGATCATCTCTCCCACCTCGATGACCTGGCGCTCGCGGGTCACGACGTCGCCGACCCGCACGAGCTCGCGCACCCGCTCGACTGGGAGTCCGAGGTCAATGAAGAAATCCGAGAGCTTGAGCTCCTTCTTGCGGTCCTCGTCGGTCATGATGTGGATCGGCTTGGAGCCCATGACCCCGATCAGGTCGACGCGGCCGTGCACGATGACCCGCTGCGCGGTCAGCGTCTTCGGGTCGAATCCGCCAAGCGGCACGAAGTGCAGGAAACCCTGGTCGTGGATGTGGCTGACCATGAATCCGATCTCGTCGAGGTGCGCCGACGCCATGAAGCGGCCGCCCTCCGACCCGCGGCGCAGCCCGATGACGTTGCCGAGAGCGTCGACCTTGACCTCATCACACAGGCCGGTGAGCTCGCGCAGGACGATCGCGCGAATGCGCTCTTCGTGTCCCGGTGCGCCTGGGGCCTCGCACAGTTCCTTGAGCAGGGGCAGGTCGATGGGCATGGTGTCTCTCCTTGGGTTCTGCGGGGGCAATACGGGGGCAATGCGG
>CALGHC010000340.1 GCA_937915965.1 uncultured Myxococcales bacterium | reverse complement strand
CCGCGCGCTGGAAGTGGTGCACGCCGAGATCCGCAGGAAGCTGTTGAAGAAGGGCGAGGACGTCGTCAAACGCAACTGTGACCTGGTCGACGCTGGCTACCAGTGGGCCCTCGAGCACATCGACCACCGCTATCACGTGCCGACGATGGACTACGAGCACGAGATGGTCGTGATGAACGGCAACACCGCGATCGGCCTGGGTGCGATGGCCGCAGGCGTCGAGCTCTGCTCGATGTACCCCATCACGCCGGCCACGTCGGTGCCGCACTACCTTGCGGCGGTCTTTCACAAGGTCGGTGGCGTGGTCCATCAGGCCGAGGACGAGATCGCCGCGATCGGCTTCGCCATCGGTGCCGCGTACGCCGGCAAGACGACCCTCACCGTCACCTCCGGGCCGGGGCTCGCGCTGAAGACCGAGTTCATCGGTCTTGCGGTGATGGCCGAGGTGCCGCTGGTCATCGTCAACGTGCAGCGCGGTGGTCCTTCCACGGGTCTGCCCACCCGCGTCGAACAAGGCGACCTGCTCGCGGCGCTGTACGCTTCGCCCGGCGACTCGCCGAAGATCGTCATCGCTCCGTCGACGATCGAAGAGTGCTTCCACTTCATGGTCACGGCACGCCAGCTGGCCGAGACCTTCCGGGGGCCCGTGATCGTCCTGACGGACGCCAACTTCGCGACCGGTCAGCAGCCCTTCCGGCGGCCGGAGCCGACCGAAGAGTGGCTGTCTGCTCCGGTCGAGCAGGGCGACTGGGACCCGGAGGTCAAGGCCTACGACTGGGACCCCAAGACCGGCTTGTCCACGCGGCCCATCCCCGGCCAGCGCGGTGGCGCCTACGTGCTCACTGGTCTCGCTCATGACGCGAGCAGCAAGGTCGCGTACGAGTCGTCGATCAATCAGCGCACCATCGGTCACCGCAGCCGCAAGCTGGCCACCCTCCAGCGCAGCCTCAAGGCGCCGTCGGTGTACGGCGACCAGAGCGGCGATCTGTTGGTGGTCGGCTGGGGTTCGACCCGCGGCGCGATCGAAGAGGCCCTGGATCGCCTGCGGGCGGACGGCGCCAAGATCGGCTCGCTGACGTTGCGCTTCCTCTCGCCGATGGAGCCCGGATTGACGGAGATCTTCGCCCGCTACAAGAAGGTCATGACCGTCGAGATCAACTACAGCGATGACGCTGAAGAGTACGCGACGCCCGAGATGGCCGGCGCGGATCGGCGCTACAGCCAGCTCGCGTGGTTGCTGCGCGCCCAGACCCTCACCGATATCGACTGCTGGTCGCGCGTGCCGGGCATCCCCCTGCCGCCCAAGATGATCGAGGACGAGCTCAGGAGCCGCCTGGGCTTGAAGTAGGACGAGTCCGTGCGAGGCCCCGGGTCGGGAGTCCCGGTCTGCGCGCGAACCAAACGGGAGCAACAGACCATGTATGGCATCAAGCAGGACTGGGTCCTCGACAAACGGCCGCGCCACTTTGTCCTCGACGACTACGAAGGCGGCGCACCGCGTTGGTGCGCCGGCTGCGGCTGCAACTCGATCCTCGGCGCGGTCCACAAGATCTGCCGCGACGAGCAGTTGCCGCCCGAGAAGACCCTGGTCGTGTCCGGCATTGGCTGCTCGAGCCGCTTCCCGCACTACATGAAGACGTACGGCTTCCACAGCCTGCACGGGCGTCCGCTTCCGGTTGCCTCGGGCGCGCGTTCGCGCCGGCCCGACCTGCACATGTTCGTGGTCACCGGCGACGGCGACTGCTGCGCGATCGGAACCGCGCACTGGATCCACGCGATCCGCTACAACATGAAGATGACCGTCATGCTCTTCGACAACAACGTCTATGGGCTGACCAAGAAGCAGTCCTCGCCGACGTCCAAGCAGGGCAACACGACCAACACGCACCCGTTCGGCGCTCCTCTGCCGCCGCTCAACCCGCTCTCGGTCACCTTGGGGATCACCAACGCGTCGTTTGTCGCGCAGACCGTGGACTGGAACCCGGCCCACTTGTACGCGACGCTGCTGCGGGCCCACCGCCACGACGGTCTGAGCTTCGTGCGCATCGTGCAGCGTTGCCCGCACTACATGGCCGGCTACTGGGACTCGATCCAGCACCAGCCCGAGGCGCATCTGGTCTTGAGGGACGAGGTCGGCGTCCCGGTCGACGACGCGGTGGCGCGGTCGTACGGCAACCACCTCGACCACGACCCGCACGATCTCGCGGCGGCCAAGGAGCTCGTCCTTCGCGAGGACGTTCTTCCCATCGGGCTTCTCTACCTCAATGAGAACGCCGCGCGTTACGACGAGTGGACAGCCCGGGGGATGGGCATGAGCCCTGCCGACAAGCTCGCGGGGCTTCAGGCGGAGTTGGATCGGATGAGCATCTAGCAGCGCCCAGGCGTTGCCGCGACGACCTCCGACCGACATGGATCGGCGGTCGCGGAGAGGGAGGCCAGCGTGGGTACGGCCATGGCGAGCGGGAACGGCACAGCCGGGACCAGCGCCGCGGATAGCGCGGCAGATGCGGATAGCGGCGAGGCTGCGGTCGCGTGGGGCGATCTTTTGCATCGCTTTCACATCACTGGAGCTCGTCCCGACACCGGCGCGGCGAACGGCGCCTTAGCGGCCCTGCGGCCGGTGGTGCTCGACGACCTGATCGGCGCCGACCGCGTCTGGGGACAGTGGCCGATCGTGCTGGCCGAATCTGCCGACGCGGCCGCCGCACAGCCTCTGGCGCAGCGCTTCGAAACAGCCCTGGCGGCGATACGTGCGTCCGGAGCCTCCACAGACATCCTCGCTGCCCAGGTCTCCATCCTGACGAGGGCGTGCTCGCGCGAGGTCGCCGAACGCGGCGGCTCGGCGCCTCTCGCCGACCTCATGGGGACGGTCCTGGCCTCGGTCGCCGACGCATTCGATCTCAGCGCCGCAGGTCGTGACCACCTCGATGCCGAGCTGGCGGCTCTCGCCAAGACGGTCGACACCAGCGGCATCGTCCTTGGATTGTCCGCCGAGGCCCCGGTCGCGCTCTACGAGCAGGCGATCCGCCGCGGTCGCGGTCTGCTCGTCGAGGCCTACTTCGACCGGGCCGCCGAGCTGGCCGTGCGAATCGAGGATCTGCTGCGCCTCGACGCCAGCCACGCGCCCGAGGCGGCCACCGCCGGCAACGTCAGCTCAACGATTGGAGCCGTCGGCGCGGGCTTCCTCGACGCAGGCGCCCTGGCGAAACATCTCAAGCCCGGTCGCGGCGTCAAGCGCATGGCGCAGCCTCGTCGCGAGCGTCTGCAGCAGACCGCCCAGGCCCTCCGGGGCGCCCTGGACGACCGCGCCGGCGCCCACGACATCGTCTACGTCGAGGCAAAAGGGGAGAGCGACGTCTACGCGTCGGCCGCCGCGACGTTCGACCAGCTCGCCGCGAAGGTCGCTGGATTTATCGCCGCCGTCCGCGTCGCCACCCTGGAGGTCGACGGTCGTTTCGATCCAGAGCGGCACGCGCCGGTCTTGGAACACCTCGACTGGCAGGGCTTCGCGTCCCAGGAGCTGCTGATCGTCCCGCCCGTGACGGTTCTCGACCGCGCTACGCGCCTCGACACCGGCGGCATCGGCGGACTCTCGCGTCTGGCCCGCTCCGGTCGCCCCGTGCACGTGCTGATCTTCGCGAACAGCACAGCTCCCCTTGATGGCGGACTTCCCGTGCGCGACCTGGGCCTGGCCGACCTGCTCGTCGCCCACCGCGAGGCGTTTGTGCTGCAGTCGACTCCGGCCACCCCCGACCATCTCTGCGCTGGCCTTGCGACGCTGGCCTCGGCTCTGCGTCCCGCCGTCGCTCTGATCGAGGTGCCGCGGGCAGACGACTCGGCCCTGGCCCAGATCGAGGTCGAGGCCGCGCTTGAGGGTCGGGCGTCGCCCTGCTTGCAGTACGATCCAGACGCCGGCGAGACCTGGGCCGAGCGCCTCGGCCTCGCGGGCAACCCCCAGGCGGACCGTCTCTGGCCCATCCACACGTTCGCCGCCGCCGATGGCAGTTTGGTGGACGAATCCTTCACATTCGCCCACGTGCTCGCCCTCGATCCCGCCTATCGGAGTCACTTTGAGGTCATCGGGCAGGCAGCCTGGAGCGACGACCAGACCGACCTCGCGAGTTGGTTGCAAGCCATCGCCGACGGACCGCCCCGCTTGTTGCCATTCATCCACGTTCGAATCGATGACGGCAGCGTGGCACGAGCGGTCGTCACCCGCGCCGTCGCCTTCGCGGCCCGCGCGCGGATGCGGGCGTGGCGAAGCCTCCAGGAGCTCGGTGGCATCGACAACGCCTGGGCCGTGCTCGCCGCGTCCGCCGTTCGCAGCGAAGAACGGGCGACCGCGGCGGCCGAGCTTGCCGCCGCAGTCGCGAGTTTCAGTCGCGAAGTCGAGGTCGCCCGCACGACGGCCGCCGGCGAGGCGATGGTGCGGCTCGCCGC
>CALGHC010000339.1 GCA_937915965.1 uncultured Myxococcales bacterium | reverse complement strand
TCGATGCGCACACCGATGCCACGCAGCGCCGCGGGGGCCTGGTCGTCGTTCGCCGGGATGTAGATGCCCGGTTCGACGGTCAGCACCATGCCCGCTTCGAGCACGCGCCAGCTGCCGTCGACTCGATAGCGACCGACGTCGTGCACGTCCATGCCGAGCCAGTGTCCGGTTTTGTGCATGAAATAGCGCTGGAATGCCTCGGTCTCGATGAGCTCGTCGACGCTGCCTTCGAGCAGGCCGAGGTCGACCATGCCCTCGACGAGACGGCGCCGGGCGACCTCGTGAACGGTCATGTACGAGGTGCCTGCCACGCAGGCGGCGATGGCGGCCTCTTGAGACTCAAGCACCACCTCGTAGACCGCCCGCTGGGGCGCCGTGAAGGTGCCGCTGGCGGGGAACGTCCGGGTGATGTCTGCGCTGTGGTAGTCGACCTCGGCGCCGGCGTCGATGAGCACAAGAGAGCCCTCGGGGACCGTCATTCGGTTGGTGTTGTAGTGAAGGATCGTGGCGTTGTCGCCGCTCGCGACGATCGACGAGTAGCCCACCCGTGGCGACCCTGCTGCGCGGAAGACGTACTCCATGCCGGCCTGTACGGCGTATTCGGTCATGCCGGGCTCGCAGAGGCGCATCGCCTCGTGATGACCCTCGGCGCTGATCTGGCCGGCCCGGCGCAAGGCGTCTACCTCGGCCACGGTCTTGAAGAGACGCAGCTCGTGCACGATCGCCTGCGGATCGAAGATCAGGTCGGGGCCCTCGACCCCGAGGCGCGGCTGCAGGCGGTGACGGCGGGCGAGGGCGATCACGCGCTGGTCGCGGACGGCGTCCCGGCCGAGGGTGTAGCCGACGCGGTTGGCGCCCTCGAGCACGCGAGCGAGCTCGGTGTCGAAGTCCTTGTGCTCCCAGGCCTTGTCGGCGCCGTGGTCGGCGACGGCGCCTTCGACTCCCGCGCGCCGCCCCGTCCAGGTCTCGGCGGCGGGGTCGCGCGGACGCACAAAGAGGAGCACCTGCTCGTCGTCGCGGCCAGGGCACAGCACCAGCGTCGAGTCGGGCTCGTCGAAGCCGGTGAGGAAGAAGAAGTCGCTGTCCTGACGAAAGTCGTATTCGACGTCGCTGTTGCGCACCGCCATCGTGTTGCTCGGCACGATGATCACATCGCCTGGCGAACAGGCGGCGATCAGGCGGTTGCGGCGGTCGGCGAAAAGCGAAGACATGGCGACTCCAAGCGGGCGTTCCGATGGTGGGAGCGACGTGGACAGCGGCAGCGACAGCGACAGCGACGGCGACGGCGTTCACCAGCGGCCGGGGCCGGCGCCGGTTCTGCCATGGGACGGCGGCATTGTAACGGTTGACCGCCTCGCGGCAATGCCTGGTTGGACAGGTCTGCGCGTGCGGGTTGCACAAACGCCGGATCGGTCGTAGACGCCGAAGGAGGGTGCATGCGCACCGAGCCCTTCACGCGGCCCACGGGCCGCACGCGAGTCACGTGATGACCGAGACCGAAGCCCAAGACCTCGAGTTCAGCCTTCCGCCGGTTCTGGCGGCCTTTTTCGAAGAGATCGAGGCCCTTGAGACGGATGAGGAGGGTGGCCCTGAGGGCCTGCCGTCGCCGCTTTTGGGTCACGCGATGGCGCGCCTGGGAGAGGTGCCCGAGCTGGCTGACCTCTTCGTCGCCGAAGAAGGCGGGCCGATGCCGTGGACCTACGAGAAGATCACGGCGATGGCCACCGAGGCGATCGAAGCCAAGCTTGGCAGCTTGGGCATCACCGTCGATCGCTTGACCTTCACGGAAGCCGCCGAGCAGATGCCGTGGGCCTGGGGCGTGTGGCAGGGCGGACTCGACCCCCTCTCCGAGGAGCGCTCAAGCGACGACGCGCTCTTTCGCGATCTGGCCGCCGTTATCCTGTGGCGACGCTACGACATCGATCAGCCCTGCGGCGAAGAGCTCTTCGACACCATCGACGCCGGCTACGTGCTGCTCGACGATGGCAAGACCGAAGACGCGTGCCGGCTGTGGCTCATGCTGTGGAAGCGCCTCGAGCGCCACCTCGACGATGGGGTCTCGACGCTCGAGGAGATCGATGACCTGTACGGTCTGCTGGGCGAGCTCGGCGCATGGGCCGCCGAGGCGTTGCCTGAGGCGCTCGCCACCGCGGTCGACGAGGGCCTGCCCTTCGGCGACGCGCTGGTCGCGTGGATCGATCGGTTCCAGGTGCGCTTCTGCGAAGAGGATCCGGAGCTGATCGTCGAGCTGCGCGCGCTGCGCGATGAGATCGCCGAGATCCCGCGCGCCGAGGCCTGAGCGGCCCGCGCCTGCTTGGTCCGTGTCCGTTGGTAGTCCGTGTCCGTTGACGGCGGGTTTCGCGCCCGCGGGAGAGACAAGCGATGTTCCAGGTCGTACTCGAGAGCTTCCCGGCCGACCGCCACGAGCACATCGTCCGCGTCGCCCTCAAACACAACCGCTCGCTCAGCCACCACGATCACGAGATGCTGGTCGCCAAGGTCCACGTCGGTCAGCCGCAGGTCATCGCCACAACGGTGGAAGCAGAGAATGCCCGCAACGTCGTCGCCGAGATCGTCTACCATGGCGGCAAGGCGCGCATCGACGCCGATGGGGAGAGCGCTTCGTGAGCTGCAACGGCCGAGTGGATGCGACAACCGCAGCGCCCAGACAACGGCTTGAGGCAGGAGCGCTCTCCATTGGCGGCGGCGGCGGCACCGCGACGCGTTTCTCGTTGGTCGATCTCCAGGCCCGCGAGGTCCGCTATCTGCGGCTGAGCGTCACCGATCGCTGCAACTACCGGTGCACGTACTGCATGCCTGCGGACGGCGTCGTCTTCGCGGGACGCGGCGCGCTGCTTGACTTCGGTGAAATCGAGCGCCTTGTGCGGATCTTTGTTGGCCTCGGTATCCGCCGCGTGCGCCTCACCGGCGGTGAGCCGCTGGTCCGCCGCGACATCGTCGACCTGATCGCCCGAATCGCCGCCATCGACGGGGTCGAAGATCTGGCGATGACCACCAACGCACACCTGCTCGCCGACCTCGCGGCTCCGCTGCGCGCCGCCGGGCTTCGTCGCCTGAACGTCTCGCTCGATACCGTCGACGCCGCACGTTTCAGCGAGATGACCCGCGGCGGCCAGCTGCACCATGTCGTCGCGGGCCTGACGGCGGCGCGCGAGGCCGGCTTTCGCGACACCAAGCTCAACGTCGTGGTCCTACGCGGCGCCAACCTCGACGGCCTCGACGATCTGCTGACCTTCGCCGCGACCGAGGGGCTGCTGCCGCGCTTCATCGAATACATGCCCATCGGCCTCGACGCCCACTGGGGCCCCGATCAATTCGTGAGCTCCGACGAGATGCGCACCGTGCTGGCGACAAACTGGCGCCTCGAGGCCGACCCAACGAGCACAGTGCCCGGCGGCGGCCCGGCCCGCTACTGGCTCGCCCATCACCGCGGCCAGCCTCAGCTGCCTCCCGTTCAGTTGGGCTTCATCTCCGCGCTGAGCGAGAACTTCTGCCGCAGCTGCAACCGGGTGCGCTTGTCGTCGATCGGCACCCTGCGCGAGTGCCTCTCAAGCAGCGGCGTCTTGTCGCTGCGCGACATGCTGCGAACGGGCGAGACCGACGAGCGGATCGCCGACGCCGTCCAGGCCGCCCTGCTCGGCAAGATCGACGGCCACCGCTTCGACCACGGAATCGAGACAGCGGAGTCGATGAGCGCGATTGGCGGCTGATCAGCTCGCGGTGGCAGCGACGGCGTGACTTCGACTGTGACTGGCGCTGGTCTATCCTACCAGCCAGGGCCGGGCGGCGGCCTCGCCGGCGACGCGCCCACTCAGCCAGGCCCACAAGAAGTTGTAGCCGCCGAGGCGACCGGTGACGTCGAGGATCTCGCCTGCGAGATGCAAGCCAGGCACGACCCGGCTGCCCAGCCCGTCGATGTTGACGTCGGCGAGGACGATGCCGCCTGCGGTGACCTCGGCGGTGCGCCAACCTTCGCTGCCAGAGAGACGCATCTCGAAGCGCTCAAGCAGCTCGAGGAGGCGGGCGCGCTTGGGGCGCGACATGCTGGCGAGTCGGTCGTCTGGTTCGACGCCAGCGCGGGCGACGAGCCGATCGGCGAGGCGGCTGGGCAAAACGCGACGCACGGCGGCGCCGACCCGTCGCCCCCCTTGGCCATCGGCGAGGAGGGCCGGCCAGTTGGCCTCGCCCCAGTGAATGCGCAGTTTGCGAGGTGGCTGGGACGGCTCCGACGGCTGGGTGAGCCACCGGCTGATCTGCAGGACGGCGGGTCCAGAGAGACCGCGGTGGGTCACCAGCAGGTCGCCGCGCTCCTCGGCGATCGCCGCGCCCCCCTGCCAGACCGAGAGCGAGACCGGCAGCGCCACGCCGGCGAGGTCGCGCAGCTCGGCGTCCTCGATGGTCAGGGGCACGAGCGCCGGATAGCAGGGAGCGAGTCGGTGGCCCAGCCCGGTGGCGAGACGCTGGCCGCTGCCGTCGCTGCCCGAGCGCGGCAGCGACAGGCCACCAGTGGCAACAACGACCCGCGCGCCGGCAAGGACCGCACCGTCGGCCAACTCGACGTCGAGGGCAGCACCGGCGGGGCCCAGGTCGGTCACGGTCGGGCTCACGGCGGGGCCCACGGTGGAATTCACGGCGGGGCCCACGGTGGAGCTCGCGGTGGAGCTCGCGGTGGAACTCACGGTGGAACTCACGATGGGACGCAGCGCCGTCACGGCGGCGCCAGTGCGCAAGACCACCCCGGCCCGCTCGGCGGCGGCCAGCAGCGCGTCGACGACGTCGTCGGCGCGACTGCTGGCGGGAAAGACCTTGCCGGTGGCCTCGGTGGCCAGAGGTAGCCCGAGCTCGACCTCGAACCAGCTGCGGATTGCCTCAAGGGGCCAGCGGCGCTGCAGTCGGTCGAAAGCGGCGGCGGCGCCCTCGCCCCAGAAGTCGCCAGGCACAACGGCTGAGGGCAAGATGTTGCAGCGACCGCCGCCCGAAGCGCGGATCTTGACGCCGATCCGCCGCTGACCGTCGACGAGGGTCACGGCCGCGCCGGCGTTCGCGGCGAAGATCGCCGCCGTCAGCCCGGCTGCGCCGGCTCCAATCACGACGACCGCGTTGCGCCCCATTGATGGCTCCAGCCCCATTGATGGCTCCAGCCCCATTGATGGCTCCAGCAGCCGATGGACTCCGCGGGTGGACTCGCTGTCACGTCGACCCGCGGGGCCTGCGGCTGTCTCAGGCCGCCCGCATCGACGCCAGCCACCAGGCGAGGGCCAGCGCGGCCAGCAGAACGACGGCCATGACGACCCGATGTGCCCGTCGCGGTTGACGGGCCGGGGGCAGATCGCGCGACAGGAGGCCGCCGGCGGCGGTGCCGAAGATCAGGCCGCCAATGTGGGCGGCGTTGTCAATATTGGGTACCGCCATGCCAAAGGCGACGTTGACGACGATGAAGAAGAGCGCGCTGCGCGTCAGCGAACGAAACACCTGTGGCGGAACCGTGCCGCGGCGCCACAGCACAAAGCCAAGCATGGCGCCCATCACGCCAAAGACCGCGCCCGAGGCGCCGACGCTCGGCAGGAGCGGTTCGTCGGCAAGGGTCCAGCCCAGCGAAGCGATGGAGCCACCGATACCGGCCAGCAGGTAGACCGCGAGGTAGGCCGCTGTGCCCAAGAGCCGCTCGGCCGTCTCGCCGAGCATCTTGAGCACCCACATGTTCATGCCGATGTGCAGCAGGTTCGCGTGAATGAACGTGCACGACAGCAGGCGCCAGAACTCGCCCTCGTGGACGGTTCGCGAGGCGATGTTGGCGCCGAAGTCACGCAGGTCGCCGTACTCGAAGGCCGCAAATGGGTTGCTGCGTTCGCCCCAGAAAACCATCACCACGAAGACCAGCACGTTGAGCGCGATGAGGGTGGGCGTGACCCAGGCGCGCGGTGTGGCGCGGCGGAGACGCTCGAAGAAGACCTGCGGATCGCGCGGGTCCCCCAAAGACGTGAGGTGCTCAAGTGGATTGACCCGCGCCATCTGGTCGAGGGTGCCCGTCTCGAAGAGAGGCTGCAGGTGCGGCACGAGCTGTGGGGCGCCGATGACCCTGCGCGCCGGAACTTGCATCACCGCGATTCGGATCGGAAATCGTTCGACCAGAGCTTCCAGCACCTCGACGGGAAAGTGATCGTGCGAGGTGACGACGACGAGGTGGTCGGGACGGGCGCCTCGCCTCCACAGCCTCTCGAGCCAGGTGCCCAGGTACATCGGATCGGCGGCGTCCCAGGGGAGGACGAGCCAGGTGCCAGTCGGCACGTCGACGCTGACGAGCGGTTTCTCGGCGGCCGCGCGGCCAGTGTGAGCCGGCTGGCCGGACTGGCCCGGCGGCGACGCGGCGGAGCCGGCCGAAGCGGCCGAAACGGACGAGGCGGCCGAAACAGACGAAGCAGACGGTTCGGATGAAGCGGACGGGGCGAATGGAGCGTTCGGGCCGGCGGATGCGGACGGGTCGGACGGGGCGGACGGGCCCGATTCGTCGTCGGGCACATTGAGCAGGACCGCCGATTCCTTCCAGGTGCCCTCGTCGACCAGGCTGGCGTAACGTCCGCCACGCGCCAGCAGCAACTGCTGGACCGCAGCAGAGAGGTCAGCGGTGGCGAGCGAGACGAGCGGTGTGTGCATCGGACAGGCAGGGGCGAGCGGCTCGGGGCCGCGGTAGGCAGAGGCGCGCGGCGGTGGCCGTCGGTGGCCGCGGAGTCTACAGCTTCAACGGCGCATGTGCTACAACGCGCGGCCTGGGGTAGGAGGGCACGAGATGCAGATGAGTCCGTCATTGTGGAGGATCCGAACCGAACTGATGACGGTCGCCGTCGTCGCTCTGAGCTGCGGCTGCGGCAGCCCGCAGGTGCGCGATCTGCCGTCGGCCGAGGATCAAGCCCGCGCCCGCGCCGCCCA
>CALGHC010000338.1 GCA_937915965.1 uncultured Myxococcales bacterium | reverse complement strand
TCTCGACGACCCCCGACACCGCCTTGCCGTAGTCCCGCATCAGCGCCACGCCGAGGTCGCTGCGCACGACGGTCTCGTTGGTCAACAGCGCGACCTGGTAGTCCCCCTTGGCCGAGGCGAGCAGCACGTCATGGGCGGGGGTCCCGGCGAAGGGCTCCTTGCGGATGTGTCGGTAGTGGCTGACCGGATCGATGCTGTCCCAGAGCAGCTGGATCGTCGCGAGCAGCACGGCCTGGTCGGCCGCGTTGGGGTAGTTGGCCCGCACCATGGCGAAGAACTCGGCGAAGTCGACCGAGCGATGCAGCAGGATCGAGTAGTTGTTGCCTGGCACGCCCAGATGGCCGCGGGTGACGTCGGTCGACAGGGCCATGTAGGTCGCACCAAAGATGCCGCCCTGGGAGATGCCCGAGTAGTAGAAGTCCTTCTTGTCGACCTCGATGCCGTATTTGGCGAGCTGCGGCAGGGCGGCGAATCGCTCGCGCATGGCCCGACCGAGCAGCAGGTAGTCGACCATCCCTTGGTGGAGACGATCCGAGAGGATCGGGAACTGGCTCACATCGAAGATCATCGAGACAATGTTGCCGACATCCTCGGTCGACATGCCGATCATGTTGGCAGCGAAGAAGATCAGGCCGTGCTTTTCGCCCATCTGGCGGTTGAAGCTGCCCTTGACCTGGTTGCCGGTGCCGTTGAGCCCGTGGCCGTACTGCACCAGGCCAACCGGCTTGCCCGTCAGGGCGATCCGCGGCACCACGACCCAAAATGGTGCGTCGCGCCAACCGTCCTGGGTGGGCTTGCCATCGGCGCCCCTGTGCATCCGCCACGCGGTCTGACTGCCCATCTTGAATGGCGACATGTAGTGCGGCACGCGCACCGTCCCCGTCACCTCCAGGGCCGTCTCGACGCTCTCCGCTTCGCTGAGCTCGCGGATCTCGCCGACGGTGATCTCGGGCCCCTGCGCACCGACGGTCGCCAGCGCCTTGTCGCGCATCGTCAACATGTCGCCGTGGACCGCATCGCTCGAAGCCGTAACGAAATCCCAGGCGAGCAGCAGGTCGTCGCGTTCGATCCCCTCTTCGGCCGCGAGCACACCGAAGACCGCCTCGAAGCGCGCTTGGCGGCCGGCTAGCGTCGATCCCGCGGTCGTCCCGTCGACCAGCGCCTGGAATGCCGGCGAGGGCGCGAGCGCTTTGCCGTTGGTATCCTTGAGACCCTTGCGGATGGCGACGATGTAGTGCGCCGCCTCCTCGAGGATGACCCCGCTGCGCACAAAGAGGGTCCTGGCGGCGACGTCGTCCTCGGTGCTGTCGAGCTCGACCCACCACGGCACGCGCCGGACCTTCTTGCCGCTGGCGTCCACCTGCAACCAGACGAGCTGCGCGTCGTCGTCGGTAGAGCCGTCCATGGCCGACTCGCTCGGCAGTCCGCTGACGTCGATGTGGGCGAAATGCACCAGCAGAGACGTGCCGACGCCGTAGCCGTCGAGGCGGCGCCACGGCTTGGGGTCGATCGGCTTGTTGTCCGCGTTGCGAGGCAGCGTGCCCGGACCGAGTTCGAGGGTGTTGCCAGTTGCGCGGCTGTCGTCTGCGGCCAGGTACAGGTTCGATGGCCACGGCATCGCGCAATGGCTCGGAACCAACGGATCGCAGTCGGCCGGGCCCCAGTCGGCGGGCGCGGCGTCTGCGGCCAGGGCGTCGGCAAGTCCCGTCGTGTCGTCGCTGGTCGGCTGGGCGTCCTCGCTGCAGCCGACGCTCGTCAGCGTTAGGAGCGCGATCGCACACGCCAGCACCCCACGCGGTGCGCCCAACCTGGCGGCGAAGCCGTCGCGAGATCCGGAGTGCGTGCGGCGTTCGTGGATGCGGTTCATGACGTTCTCCTCGCAGGCGTCTGGCGCGCTTCGTCGCGGCGTGCGTCGCGCAGTCTAGCCCGGCTGGCCGCGTCAACTCCAGCCGCGCCCTTCGTCCAGGGTGTGGTTCACAATTCCGGGTCTGCAGCCGCGCCCGTGATCGGCAGCCGTTCG
>CALGHC010000337.1 GCA_937915965.1 uncultured Myxococcales bacterium | reverse complement strand
TGTTGGCAAAATAGCCCGTGCGCGGCAGCCCGACCGGGCGGCCGTCCTCGCCCTCGTCGCTGCCCTCGTCGCTGCCCTCGTCGCTGCCCTCGCCGCGGCGGTCGCCTCGGTCGTCGCCGTGGTCGCCGTCGGCCTCCGCAGCTCCGTCGATCTCAGTGGTTTCGTCGAGAGCGGGTCCGGCAACCGGTCGTTGTTCCAGCTTCTCGGCTTCTTGGCGGCGAAATGCGCCAAAGCCGCGGACGCGGGCCTTCTTGGAGCTCGCTTTCGGCGCCGCCGTGTCAAACTTGCCAACACGGCCGAACACCGCCGCCCCGGCGTCGCGATCCGGTGGGTCGTGGGCCTCTTCGTGCGCCTCTTCGTGCGCCTCTTCGTGCGCCTCTTCGTGCGCCTCTATCTGCGCAGCTCGTCGCCGCAGCTCGTCGCGCCGTGCCGCGCGCTCTGTGATCGGTTCGGAGAAGAGACGAGTTCCCGCGACCCCAGAGTCATCTCCCCGCATCGGCGGCGACTTGGACGCCTTGGGCAGCTCCTGTTCCACCGCATAGACCCGCATCACCTCAGGCGCCGCGGTGGAGACGTATCTCCCCGTTTCGGACGACTTCAAACAGCCACCGCCGGTCACCATCGAGACGACCACGGCTGCCCACACGGCGCCGAACCGCCTCCGACCTTCACGTCGATCCCTGCCTCGCCTGCGGCCACCCATCACAGCACCTCGCCATGGCGCAGCGGGCTGGCTCGCCGGCCGACAAAGAACACCGCGCCGACCAGCAGGAGCGCCACGAGCGCCTCGCCGAGACCGATCGAGCTGATTGACGCCTTCAGCGCCAGCATCACCACGCCGGCGACCAGCGCGGCGACCCCGGGGCGACCGAGGCCCTCGCCGCTGGCTCGGCGCCAGGCGACGAAGCACAGCGCAGCGAGCGCGGCGAGGAAGATCAGCAGGTCCGTGCCCTCGCCCGGCGCGATGAACCAGGAGAACGAGACCTCCAGGGCGGCCTCGCCGGGTTCGTGCACGGCGCGTGTCAGCAGCAGCCCACGCGGGTTCTCAGGCATCGGCAGCGGCACCCGCAGCGCGTCGACGCCGTCGACCTGCGCAGGGGGCTCGAAGAGGCCCGCCGATGCCTCAGTCAGCTCAGTCGAGACGCCGAAGAGGCCCAGATCGCCGGGCGTGCGGACCAGCCACTGCAGCCCGCCGACGCGCACGTCGACCGCGGGGGCGGTGATGGCGATGTGGCCGAACGCACCGAGCGGTGACCGGCTCTGTTCGTAGCGGACCTCCACCTGGGTGGTCTTGCCGGTTGGCAGGGGGATCGCCACGGCGCCCTTGTCGTCGCGCACGGCCTTGACCGCCTGGCCGTCGCTGGTCACAGCGAGCACGCGGCTGCCATCGGGCAGGGTCACTCGCAGGTACTGACGGTCGTGGTTGGCGATCTCAAAAACGACGCGGCTGGAGAGGTGGCCGCTGTCGAGCAGGTGGCTGAGCAGCCAAGCGCGCGTGGCCATCGCGTCGAGAGTCTCAACCAGGAGGTGACGCTTGACGACGACCGGCAGCGTCCACGGCGTCTGGCTGGTCCGGAAGGCAAAGACAAGCTTGCGGTCGCTCCGTCGGTCGAGGGCGTGCGGCACCTCGTCGGCATCGAGCCGGCGCAGCGCGTCGCCCGCGTCGGCCTTGATCTCGATGCCCGCGTCGGCGGCGACGCCAACGGTCGTCTCCTCGACCTCGGCGCCGTGCACGCGGATGTCGGGCAGCGTCACGGCGCCCAGCGCCTTGGGCATGCGCATCTCGACCTCAAGTTCGAGCTGCACGGCCCCCTCGAGCGACTGTGTAAAGCGCACGTCGTAGGCCTTGCGCCCCGGACCAGCGTCGAAGTCTCGGGCGAGCTCCGCCTTGTTCAAGCTCGGCGCGGTGATGCGTGGCTCGGCGACGCCCTCGGGCAACGAGACGACGAGGTGGTCGGTGCGCCCGCTCTTGAGTTCGACAAGGATCGCCGCGACGGCGGTCAGGGTGCGCTCATCGATGCGGTACAGGGTCGTCACCCGGCTGTCGAAACGGACCTCGCGGGTGTGGGCGGCCGCGACCTTGGCGCGCAGGGTGCCCGGCGGGCCCACATGGCGGAATGCCTGGCTGACCTTCTCGGCCAGGCCCTTGCGGATGGCGATCGGCAGCGCGTCCTGGCCCGCGCGGGTGAATCCATCGCCGGCCTCGGCGGGCCCAAAGCCGACCTTGTCGCCATCGAAGAGGGCGATGACACCCATCTCGCGGAATGCGCCGAGCGGACGCAGGACTGGCACGTCGATGGCCGCACCCTCGAGCTTGGCCGCGACCTTCTCAAGCTGCAGCTCGATCGTCAGGGCGCCGCTGTCTTGGCCGGTGAGGCTGATGCGGACCTGTCGCGAGGCGCCATCGCTGGCCGCAAACGTCCGCCAGTCCTCCACGCCTGCTCCCTCGACGCGATAGACGACGACGTCGTCGGGGATGGCGAAGGCGAGATGCTGCAGCTTGCCGCGGATGACCTCGACCGTTGTGACGACGCGGGCGCGCAGGACGCCCTCCTGCAGTGTCACCAGCTGGCTGGTCTCGGTGTTGAAGCGGATCTGCTGCTCGGGGGCTGCGCGCGATTCGGTCCAGCGGATCACCGCGGCGCTCGACGGCGGCAGGAAGCCCCGCGCGACCGTCGTCGCCTTGTCGCCCTTGCCACGAACGGTCGTCTGCAGGGGCACGGCTGGCTCGAAGAGGATCGCCCGTTCTCCGGGCACGGTCACTGTGACCTCGGTGATGGGGACGCGGTCGAGCTGCAGATCGATCTGCGGCTGGCCGCTGCTGCGATCGACCGCGACCCGGAAGCGCGCGTGGATGGTGTGCACGCCCGCGCCGCGGATCGTGACCACCTGCCAGTCGCCGTCGACCCGCGCCGGCAGCGGCAGCGGTCCGTCTCTCAGGTCGATGAGGGCGGCGCTGGCGGGGACCAGCCGAAGGGCGAAGGCGTTGGCGCGCACGGTCACCTGCCAGCTCGCCTCGACGTCGGCGCCCTCGC
>CALGHC010000336.1 GCA_937915965.1 uncultured Myxococcales bacterium | reverse complement strand
GCTGGATGGGCTCGCGAGCTACCCCAACGGTGACGTGGTCGAGGTCTTCGCGCTGCGAATCGCCGATCTCGAAGAGAGCCAGCGCGTGCGGATCACCGCCTGCGAGCTGGCCATCGACCAGGGCATGACATTCAAGAAGTGGGCCGATGGCGTCGCCGCCGGCCTGAGCGAAGGCTACCGCCTCAACGAACGCTACGAGATCGAACGCCGCAGCTGATTCAGCGGCTGTTTGGCCGCCGCATGAACGCCGCCGGCGACAGGGACATCCATCATGGCTCGCTTTCCAATCACCCCCAAGGGACTCCTCAAGTTGCAGGCGGAGCTCAAGCGCATTCGCTCGGTTGAGCGTCCGGCGATCGTCCGCGCCATCGAAGAAGCGCTCGCCCACGGCGACTTGAGCGAGAACGCCGAGTACCACGCGGCCAAAGACCGCCAGGGCCAGATCGAGGGTCAGCTGCGCTACGTCGAGGGTCGCATCGCTTCTGCTGAGGTCATCGATCCGGCGACCCTCAGCGGCGACCGCGTCGTCTTTGGCGCGACCGTCGTGCTCGTCGATCTCGACAACGAGGCCGCGCCGCCTGTGCGCTACCAGATAGTCGGCGAGAGCGAGGCCAGCATCGAAGAGGGGACGATCTCGTTCTCGTCGCCGGTGGGACGGGCGCTGATCGGCAAGAATGAGGGCGACGAGGCGCTTGTGGTCACACCCGGTGGACGCCGGCGGATGCTGATCGACGAGGTCTCATTCGGCTAGGCGGCCTGAAGCCAGGTCTCACTCGGCCCGGCCGCCATCGGATCCTCGCGCCATGTCCCCAGCAACTCCTGACACCCACGACACCCGCGAATCGCTTGCCCTCGACGGCCTCGATGTCGTGCTGGCGGACGAGGCAGCGACCCGCGCCGTTGCGGCGGCGCTGGCGCCACAGCTGCTGACGCGGGCCGCGACCACAGGTGCGTGCGTCGCCCTGATTGGCGACCTGGGGGCCGGCAAGACGACCTTTGTGCGCGGCCTGGCCGAAGCGGCCGGAGCACCGCCTGAAGCGATCGCCAGCCCCACATTCGCGCTCATGCATGTCCTTGAACTCGCCGCAGTCACGTTGGTCCACGCCGACCTCTACCGGCTCGACAGCGAGGAAGAGGTCGCAGGTTGTGGGCTCACGGACGAACTCGATGTCGCCGGAGTGCTGGTGGTCGTCGAGTGGCCCCAGGTCGCCCGCGCGTTGCTGCCCGCCAGCACCATCTGGCTGCACCTGACCTTCGAACCCGATGGCGGCAGACGTCTCGCGAGCGCCGGTCGGCGTGCTGCAATCGACCGCACCGTGGGGTAGAGTCGGCGGGGCAAAGTTGACGGCCACCCACCGACGCGAGCACGACCATGACCCGTATCCGCAAAGCAGTCATCCCAGCCGCCGGCCTCGGCACCCGCTTCCTGCCGGCGACCAAGGCCATACCCAAGGAGATGCTGCCGATCGTCAACCGCCCGGCGATCCAGCTGATCGTCGAGGAAGCAGCAGCGTGCGGAATCGAGCAGGTGATCATCATCACCGGCCGTGGCAAGACCGAGCTCGTCGATCACTTCGATGCCCACCCGCAACTCGAAGACACGCTACGCCGCCAAGGCAAGGACGCGCTCCTCAACGAGGTGCTGCGCACGACCGATCTCGCCCGCATCGTCACCGTCCGCCAGCAGCGCCCCCTGGGTCTGGGACACGCGATCCTGTGCGCTCGCGACCTGATCGATGGTGAACCCTTTGTCGTCTTCCTGCCCGATGACCTGATCGACGCCGACCCGCCGGCTGCGCGACAGCTCATCGACGTCTACGAGCGGACCGGCAAGAGCGTCCTGGCGCTCATGGAGGTCGCCCCCGAGGCGGTCTCTTCCTACGGAATCGCCGCGGGTCAGACGCGACCCGAGGACGACCGGCTCATCGACATCGACACGCTCGTCGAGAAGCCGCCCGCGGGTGAGGCGCCGTCGAACCTCGCTGTGGTCGGCCGTTATGTGCTCAGCCCCCGGATCTTCGACTATCTCAGCCAGACGAGACCGGGCCGCGGCGACGAGATCCAGCTCACCGACGCGCTCGCACGCCTGGCGCTGAACGAAGGCCTGATCGGCGACCGATTCACGGGCAGCCGCTACGACGCAGGCGACATGGCCGGCTACCTCCTGGCGAATCTGAACTGGGCGCGCAAGGAGCCGCGTCTGTGGCGAAAGGTCAAGCGGTGGCTCGCCGAGAACGAGTGAAGCACGGCGACCGGGTACGCGCGCACAAATGCCGTGATATGCGATCGCGGCGCTGGCTGGAAACCTCCCGCGTCCTGTATTAGAGTGCGCGCCTGTCCCGTCATGCGTCGTTCTGTAGCGACGACGGCCACGCGCTCACTCATACAGCCCGCCCGGACACCGCCCGATGACCGCCAAGTCGCTTCGCCTCATCGCAGTGGTCCTGCTCTCGCTGGCGCCGGCGACCGTCGTCGCGATCGACGCAGGTCCCGCCAACGATGGGCCGACGATGAGCGAGAACGAAGGCGACGGACCGACGGTGTCTGTTCGAGAGCGTGCCCGTCGCAAGCGCGCCAGCAAGCTCGCCGAAGCCGCCAGAAAGGGCGAAGCCGAGCTGCGCAAATCCGTCCGCGTGTTCCAGCAGCGCTATCTGCTCAAGGGCGGTCGGGTCGAGATCCTGGCCGGTGGCGGCAGCGTATTTGGCGACCCGCTCACCCACCACTGCGCCGCCGACGCCGGCCTCCTGTATCACGTCAACGAGGAGTGGTCGGTCGGCATCGACGGGGTGAAGTACTTTGGCGAGCGCAAAGAGAGCTTCCTGAATGTCCAGAGCGACTTCGGATTGTTCCCTGAGCGCTCGTTGTTGCAGGCGTCCGTCTTCGCGCAGACGCAGTACAGCCCGATCTTCGGCAAGTTCGCGAGCTTCGCGCTGGCGGTGATTCAGGTCGACAGCTACCTGATCGCGGGTCTGGGTGGCGTGCGCACGACGCTGGGCGACGCGATCAAACCGGCCGCCCTGGTCGGTTTCGGCACACGCCTGCACATTCTTCGCTGGTTGACCCTGTCTTTCGAGGTCCGCGACGCCCTCATGATGGAGACGTTCCGCGACGACAATCAGGTACTGCTGCAGCACCTCAGCGCGGGTGTTCGCCTGGGCTTCTGGGTGCCGCCAACCTTCCAGTACAGGTACCAGCGATGAGGACGTGCAGCCACAACAGCAGCACAATCCGCGCGGCCCGCCGCGCGCTCGCTGCGTTGGCGCTGGCTTCGCTTCTCTTGCCCGTGGCTGCTTTCGCCGACAACGTTTTGGCCGGCGTGCCCATCGAGCGCCGGTCGCTTGAGTACCGCGCAGGGCGCCACGAGGTCGCAGGCCAGATCGGCATGACCTTGGGCGATCCGTACGCGCGCAACTTCATGCCGGGCATCCGCTACGACTGGCACCTCTACGACTGGCTGTCGGTGGGTGCCAACCTGCAGGTCGGCATCCCGGTCGCCACGTCGATGTCCGAGGAGATCGAGCAGCTGGTCAGCGCCAAGAACGACGCGTTCATCATGGAGACGTCGCGGCTGCGCTTTCTGGTCGGAGGCCACGCCTCGGTGGTGCCGATGTCGGGCAAGATGGTGATCTTCGGCGGGGTCTTCAACGCCGATCTGCACTTCGACTTCACCGTGGGCATGGTCGGCGTCGGCACGAACGGTGACAGGCTCGACAGCAGCGCTTCAGTCGTCGTCGGCCCTGGCGTCGGGCTGCGCTTCTTCCTGTCGCGCGTGCTCGCTCTGACCGTCGACTACCAGGAGCTCTTCCTGAAGCGATCTCTGTCGGTCAATCGCGACAGTCAGGCCCGCGGTG
>CALGHC010000335.1 GCA_937915965.1 uncultured Myxococcales bacterium | reverse complement strand
CCGGCGGCATCGAACTGCGCGATGTTTGCCGTGGCCTGCTCCTGGAAGAGGTACTCGTTGCCCATACGGCGCGCCGGGTCTCCGGAGCACTTCTCTTTCTTGCCGATGATCGCGAAGTCGACCCCCGCGGCGTTGAGGATCTTCACGACCGCCTCGCTGACCTTCATCGCCCGGTCATCGAAGCTACCCGCGCAGCCGACGTAGTAGAGCCACTCTGCGTTGGGCTTGTCCTTGAGCGTCGGCACGTCGTCGCGATTCTTTGCCCAGTCGCCGCGCTTGCCGCTCGAGATTCCCCACGGGTTTGACTTGGTCTCGAGGTTCTTGAGCGTCAGGGCCAGCTCCGCGGGGAACTCGTTGCGGACCATCAGCATGTGGCGGCGAACGTCGATGATCTTGTCGATGTGCTCGATCATGACCGGGCACTGCTCCGAGCAGGACCGGCACGTCGTGCACGACCAGATCGCGTCGAGGTTCACGGCGGCCGCCAGCGGCGGGATCGCCGCACCATCGACGGTGATCGCCTCGAGCTCGCCGCGCTTGTCGGCAGGGGTGAACAAGCGCGCCTTGGAGTCGTACAGGTGCGTCTGCAGGTCCTTGATGATCAGCTTCGGGTTGAGCGGCTTGTCTGTGTTCCATGCCGGGCAGTTGACCTCGCAGCGCCCACACTCGGTGCAGGTGTAGAGATCGAGGATCTGCTTCCAGCTCATGTCTTCGGCGCGTCCCAGCCCGATCGACTCTTCGCGCTCGATGCGCCCCTCCAGATCGTCGACCAGAGACAGCGCTCCCTTCGGCTCGAGCCTGCTGAGGAAGACGTTGGGCAGGGCGGTGATGACGTGGAAATGCTTCGACAGAGGCAGCAGGTTGAGGAAGATGAGCACGATCGCCAGGTGGATCCAGTAGAAGACCTCGCCGGCGATCTGCAGACCCTCGGCGCTGTGATCACTCGCGGCGAAGTGGCCCGCCATCGCAGCGCCGACCGGGCCGTGCAGATGGGCGAGCCAGGCTGGGTCCACCTTGGCCAGGCCGCCGTAGTGGAGGCCGTCGTAGAGGAAGTCGCTCACCATCAGCCCGCCGATGAAGAACAAGATCAGCGTCGCCTCGAAGCTGTAGTGGATGCGCACGGGCTTGACGACGTAGCGCAGGTAGAGCCAGCCGAAGATCGCCGCCAGGACGATCACCTCGGTCAGATCCTTGAGCAGGTCGTAGATGCCGTGCAGGCCAAAGGGCAGCGTCAGCTCGGGCACGAACGCTTGCACAAAGAGTAGCGTCGTGCGCACGCCCAGAATGCAGAACCCCCAGAACGTAAAGGCGTGCAGCAGTCCGGCGGCCGGCTCCTTGAACATCTTGCGCTGACCGACAGCGATCACCAGCAGCGCCTTGATTCGTTTTGCGACGAGATCCCAGCGGCGCTCGGGCCGGCCTGCGGCGAGCAAACGCAGCCGCACGGTCATGGTCCAGGCGAAGACGCCCAAACCCACAAGCAGCAGGGCGGCGCCGCCAAGCATGCGATAGTCATAGAAGTCGGTGGGGACCAGGGTGGGCATGGCAGGCTCCTCACGGGCTCGGCGGCGACGGCTCGTCGTCGGGCGGGTCGATGCAGCGGCGGGCCTCGAAGGCCCAGGTGGGTAGCTCGCGCCGGGCGCAGCCGACCTCTCGTCGGGTCAGCGGCAGTCCTGCGCTGCTGTCGTCGAGGCGCGTGACCTCGAATCGAGTCTCGCCGCGCAGCACCACCTCGGCGAGGTCGGCGTACTCGGCCACGTCGGTCTTGACGACCAGCCGCCCGCCCGGCCGCAGCCAGCGCGCGACATCTGCGATGAAGCTAGGCGAGATCAAGCGTTTGCGGGCGTGTTTCTTCTTCCACCACGGGTCGGGGAAGAAGACGTAGAAGGCGTCGACCGAGGCCTCGTTGAGGACGCGGCCGAGCACCTCGCGGGCGTCGACCAGGGCGATGAGCGCGTTCTCGACGCCGGCCTTGTCCATGCGCCGCTCGGCCTCGTTGCACCATTTGTGGCGGACCTCGAAGCCGAGGTAGCGCAGGCCGACGTCTGCCATGCATAGTTCGGACGCGAATTTGCCGTACTGAAACCCGATCTCGATGTGCAGCTGCCGCGGGTCCGAGGGGTCGCACCAGCGGGTGAGCCGGTCGAGATCGCCGGGCCGAAAGATCGGGTCGATTGAGCGGCGTCCGCTTAGCGCGGGCGCTTTGCCGTGCTGGCGGCGCATCTCAAGCAAGCCCCCCACGAGGTGGGTGCCCGGGCGTTGGCCCGCCTCAGTCGGGGCACCGTCGGCCGCGACAGCGTCGCCGTCTCCTGGCGAGGAGAGGGGCGAATCTGGCAGGTGGAAGGTCCGCTGCGCCATGGTGAGGGCGTATAGCGCATCCAAGCTTCTGCGGCGAGCCATGGTCGCCGCAGAAGCTCGGCCCCCCCCACTGCGTGCGGCCTTCGGCCTTGGCGGTGGACGGAACAGGAAACAACGAAGAGGTGGCAAAAAATCGGGCTAGCCTGTTTTTTTTTCTGGGCTGGGATTCCGCTTGTGCGGGTGATTGAGGTTGGTCTGGTGCGGGCTTCGCTTGGGTGCTGGAGTGCGTATCTTGATCGCGGTAGCCTGCGCCGGCATGCCGCGGTGACAGGGGCTGTGCCTGGGAGTTTGGGATGGGATTGGCGCCGCCGCTTGAGCCGAACTCGACTGTGCCGGAATCGGGCGGCTCGGAAGAATCGGCAGAATCGGCAGAATCGGCAGAATCGGTCGAGTCAGGGCGCAGCGAGCGGCGGCTGCACTTTGCTGCGGGTGTGGGCTGCCTGATGATCACCCTGTCGGGGTCGGTCGCGCTCTATACCGGGTGGCAGCTTGCGGCTGGTGACCACGGCAGTGAGCTCATGGAGGCGCTGCCCAGCCGCTGTGATCTGGTCGTGGTTGCTGGCTCGCCGCGCGCGGTCGTCTCGCTGCTGCGGGCCGCGGACGAGCTTGCCTTGCCCGAGGCGCTGACTGGCGTCGTAGCGGGTCACGCTGCCCGGCTCGCGGAGGCGCTTGGTGCGGCTGCAGGGGCCCCGGCTGGCGCCGACCCGGAGGGTGCCTGGGCGGGCTGCGCCCGCGACGGCGGAGTTTTTGCGACCGTCGCTGTGCGCGGTTCGGCTGAGGCGGCGATCGACGGCCTCGCCGCCCAGTTGGAGGCTGTCGTCGGACCGGGCCTCGGTGTGTCGGCGCGTTGGCGCTCGGGCGAGCGCCTGCCGGGGCTTGGGCGCTGGCTGGTTGGCGATGACGGCCGGGTACGGGTCGCCCTGCAGGCCAACGCCGGCCGTGTCCAGGTCGCGTGGTCATTCGCGGGCGACGCTGCGGCGCTGCTTGAAGCGGGCCTGGCAGATCTCGACAGCGACTCGCTCGCGGACAACCACGACTTTCGTGCCGCCCTCGAGCGCGGCGGCGGCGGCGCCCTGCAGCTCTACATCAGCGGCGCCTTGCTGGCGTCGCAGGCAGCGGCAGCGAGCGGCGGGCTCTTCGACGCCGACGCCATGACCAGCCGCTTTGACTGGCTCGGAGCTTCGCTGCGCGAGATCGACGACCACGTCGACCTGCACGTTCATCTGGGCGCCGGACAGCGCGGCGTGATGTGGCTCAAGGAGCACCTCGACATCACCACGCCGACGGCGACGACCGCGATCCTCCCCGCCACGGCCGCGGGTGGTGGTGTGCTGCGGCTGCGGCCGGCCGGTTGGCTCGGCGATCTTGACGCTCTGCGCTCCGTGGTCGTTGGCAGACGCGCGCTCGCCGCCATCGAGGCGTATCTCGGCCGTTCGCTCGACGATCTGTTGCGCGCCGCTGGCGGCGAGGTCTTCTTGATCGTCGCGCCCGCCAGCGCCGGCCCGGCGCGCATCGCGCTAGCCGTGACCGGTCCTGGCGCGCCGAAGGCACCCTTTCGCGCCACCGAACAGGACCTGCCGTTGATCGTCCGCCACCCCAGCGGCGGGGAAGATTGGCTCGCGGAATTCGTCGACCAGCAGGCCCCTCGCCTCGCCAGTCGCGCCGACCTCGCCACCGAGATCCGCACCGCGCTCGACGACGACGGCGGCCTGTTCCTCGACGCCGGTGCGCGCTTCGCTGGGCTCGCCGGCCCGCTGTCGCTCAGGTGGGTGTGGGCGGACTCCGGCCTCGCCCTGCACTGCAGACTCGGGCGCAGGGACGGGGCAGGCTCTCGCGCGTCCAATCCGTAGCCCAAGGTGCGTCCCTGTCGACACAGACCCCTTGCGTTGCGCACAGCACCTCGCCACCATCGCCGCCGCGATGAAGACCTCCCTCACCAGCCGCCTGCACCACTACGCGCCGATCCTCGATCGCTGCACTCCGTTTCTGATCGCCCACGCCGGCATCCTGCCCGATCTCAACCGCGATCCAGCAGGTGTCGCGATCCCCGACGACCACATCGTCGACCCGCAGCACATGCGTCATGGCGACTTCCTCGCGATGCTGCGCCTGCTCGACCAGCTGACCTTCGGCCCGTTCGGCATGGAGATGCCCCCGTGGGTCTTCTATGACTGCGCCGTGATGCCGGGCGCGGTGTTCGGGCTGGCCATCCGCGCCGCCGAGCTCGAACCCTGGGCGCTGGAAGCGGTGCGCGTGCCGCCGGGCTACCAAGGGCTCGTGCCCATCTCGCAGTTCATCGCCATCCCGATGCTCGAAGGTTTCGCAGACGCGGCCCCTGACGAGCCGCCAAGCAGCTGGCTGCTCTACACCTGCGAGTCGATCAACCAGGTCTCGCCTGGCTTCGGTCCCGCCGGCGCCCTGCGCCTCACCCTGGCGCTGGGGTTGCAGGTCTTCCCGATCCGTCGGCTGGTGGGTACCTGCCAGTGGCGCAGCGAGAAGCTCAGCGCCTACGCCGATCTGGGCCCCCTCGAGCTGCTCACTGCCTACACGCCGGGGCACTCTCTGCCGCGGACGCTGAGCTACCGCATTGACGTCGATGAGACGTCGATCGCCGCGCTGCTCACCTCGCCGCGGGTGCACCCACGCGCGCCCGCGCCCAACGCCCTCCTCGACGTCGACGACGTCGACGCCCTGCGTGGCCTGCAGGCCGACCTCGAGGCTGGCGGCTCGGCCTGGATCGTCGGCCATCCCCTGGTCGACGGTCCGCGTGTGCAGGTGCCTTTGCACCGTCACCCGGCCGGGACGACGCCAGATCACCCGCCCCTCGGTGTGGTCACGGGGGTTACGCGATGAGCCCCGCACCCGCCCAGCGCCTGCCGTTCGCGATCCGCAACCCCGCCATCCTCGACGCGCTCGAACCCTACGTCGTCGTCAGCCCGTTCAACCTCGGCTGCCTCGACCTCGCACCGTTCGGCCTCGCCGTCCCCGCGGCTCACATCATCGACCCGCTGCGAGTCGCCAGCGAGACCTTCCTCTCTTTGCTGCAGCGCCTTGACCAGATCACCTTTGGCCCCGAGGGCATGCCCATGCCTCGTTGGGTCTTCTTCGACTGCGCAGAGCTGCCCGGCGCCATCTACGGTCTCGGCCGCCCGGCCGCGGCCCTGGCCGACGACGAGCGCGACCTCTTTGGCGTGCCCGCTGGCTACGAGGGCCTGGTGCCGTATTCGATGTACGTGGCCTTGCCGATGAACCGCGCCGGCGTGTGGTTTGGCCACAACCTGTGCTCGATCGCGCCCGCTCTGCGCGGAGCTGGCATCCGCCGACTGGATCTCACCGGGTTGGGAAGTGTCACCAAGGGCCTGGCCCTCGCCTGTCTTGGCGTCAAGCAGTTCTGGGGTGCCACCCAGTGGGACTCCAAGGCCCTGTTCATCCACAGCAAGTTCGGGCCTCTCGACCTGACCACGGCTTGGACGCCAGCGCACAGCGAGGCCGAGACCCTGACCTATGGTTTCGCGGTATCCGAGCGCAACCTCCGCGCCTCGATGGGTGATTCGACTGTCGTGCTCGAACGTCCGGCGGCAGATTTCGAGATCCACGCCAGCGACCGCGACGGCATGCAGGACCTGCAGCGCCGCATCGAGGCGGGCGAGCGCTTTTGTGTGCCCGCAGCGCCGCGGATCGACCCGATGGGCATGTTTGTGCCGATCTCCGAGCTGCAGCGCACGTGAAGTTGCGCGGCTGATGATCGGCCTGGCTTGATACCCTTGCACCCGTTGGACCGCCGACCTATCTTCCCCCCCCAACGCCGCACTGGCCGACTCGCCGCGAGGAATCCGCGCCGTGGCTGGCGGTTTGGGCACAAGAACGCCCGCGCGCCCCTCGGCTCCGCGCAGTCCCCGAAAAGGAGAACCCATGGCAGGCAAGAACGTCCTCACGCTGACCGAATCGAACTTCCAGACCGAGGTCCTCGACTCCGACCAGCCAGTCCTCATCGACTTCTGGGCGGTGTGGTGCGGCCCATGCCGCATGGTCGCGCCGCTGGTCGAGCAGCTCGCTGACGAGTACGTCGGTCGCGCCAAGGTCGGCAAGATCGACGTCGACAACAATCGCACATTGGCCACTCAGTACGGCATCTCTTCGATTCCGACGATGATGGTCTTCAAAGGCGGCAAGGTGGTGGAACAGATTATGGGAGCGCGGCCGAAGCCTGCTCTCATCGAGCTGCTCGATCGCCACATCTAGACACGTTTCGCCGCGCATCGGCGGCGTCGCTGGCATGCAGTCGGCGACGCGGCAGCGCGACGCAAGGGCGGGCCCAACGCTCGCTGGGAGAAGCAGATGAAGAAGGCCTCCATGGTGGTCCTCGCGGTCCTGGTGCTTGCCACCATCGCCGCCGTACTTTTTACGCTTAGCGACGACAAGGGCGAGTCCGCCGGCGGCGGCGACGGCTCGGCGGCCACCGGCGGCGGTGGCGAAGCGACCATCGGCTCGGCTCCGGGCGGCGGTGACAAGGCTGCGCCCGTGATCGCCCGCGAAGATGGCGCGCCGCCCACCGAAGATGGCGAAGCGCCCAGCGACCTGAAGATCCCCGGCGAGCTGCCGCAGCTCGAGGTGCCCAAGCTCGATCCGATGGCGGTCGTGGCGACCAAGCCGCATGGCCCGCTTCAGCTCGAAGGGACCCTCGACGAGGTCAGCGCCGAGACAGCGATCCGCAACGTCTTCCCGCCCGTGCGCGAGTGCTATGCCGAGCTCAAGACCCGCGCACCGCAGGCCAAGGGCCGTATGTTGATGCGGTTTCGTGTTAGCCCCGGCGAAGAGGGCAAGGCTGGGCTGGGTGAGTTCTACCTCAAAGAGACCCAGTTCACCGACCCGAAGTATCTCGCGTGCGTGCGCAAGGCGATCGACGACACCAAGTTCAAGCTCGACAAGTCCGACGCAAACGGCACCGTCGAGTTCAACATGTTCCTGGCGCCCGAAGACGCTGAGAAGGCGGCCATGAAGCCTGCCGCCGCGGGCCAGTAGCTCCTCGTCCGACGACATCTCTTGAAGTCCGCGCGGGCAGCCCCGATGATGGCGTGTTAGGGCGATTGCGATGGCGCAACCGCTTGGTCCCTCATCGCGGCCTCCCCGTTTGTCGGGAGCGTGCGCCGCTCGGTAGCCGCCGATGACCGTCCGCACCCGTCCGAATAGCAACCGCGGCGCGCGATCGACCGCTTTGATTGTCGGCTTGCTGTGTGGATCCCTGGCGGCGTGCGCCTCGCCCGCTCAGCCGGAATCGGACACGGTCTCGCCTTCCGATACCGTCACGGATCTCGACGCCTTCGCGGACTCCGCTCTCCTCCCCGATCTGTTCTCCGATGCGGCTACGGCCCAGGACGTGGAGCCGGATGCGGACTTGGGCTGGGACGTGGCCCTGGACGCCGTCGCGGACTCGGCCGCGGGTCTGGATACCGCGCCTTCCCCCGACTCGCTCTTGGCCGACTCGCTCTTGGCCGACTCGCTCTTGGCCGACTCGCTTCCGCCTGACTCGCTTCCGCCTGACTCGCTTCCGCCTGACTCGCTTCCGCCGCCTGACGCCGTCATGGACGCGGGCTCGCTGGCCGACGAGGCTCCGCCGGGAACCAACCTGCGCGTGGGCCTGGACACCGAGCTGGTCGGCCTGTCGGGCAACCTCTTTGTCCTGCTGATGGACTCCGACAGCCCCGTCGACGATGGCCCGGGCGGCCCGGGTGGCCCGGGTGGCCCCGGCGGTCCGGGTGGCGACGGCGATCCGAGCGGCGGTAAGGTCGTCGTCTGGACCGGCGTGCTCATCGACCTGCCCGGACAGATCTGGGTGACAGCCCCAGCCGGCAAGTGGTTCGTCGCTGCCCTCGTTGGCACCGGCAATTCGCCCTTCGATAACGTCGTCGCCAGCGGCATGGCTTGCAATGACTCCGGCTTCGTCGAGGTCGTGATCGACGAGGCTGGCGGGCCGGTGCAGGCGGTCGCGTTCAGCCTCGCTCTGCCGCCCCCCGATGGTCCTCCCATCTCCTTTTGCAGCGAGGGCACTGGCGCCGACGGTCAGCCGATGCTCAAGCCGCTGATCTCGGTGGCGACCCCGCCCACTGCCGAGGGTGGCGCGCATTTCCTCGGTAGCCTCGTGTGGGACCAGCGGCTGTGGATCGCCGGCTCGCAAGACGGCGTGGTCAGTTTTGACTTCCCCAAGGAGCCGACCTCGCTGGGGCCGTACCAGGGCTGGCAGGTCCACGGGCATCCGTTCTGCAACCACCTCAAGCGCTTTGGCGACTGGATCTTCTGCTCGAGTCGCCAGACCTATCTCAGGCTGTTTGGCGTCAACCCCAAGACCCTGCAGCCCATGTCCACCAAGAGCGTCGAGCCGGGCGGCGGCAAGGTGATCTCGCTTGAGGGGATGGGCTTGCGCGGCGGACGGCTGTGGCTGACGGCCCACGACAAGGGACTGCTGGCGATCTCGGCCGTGTCTCCCTTCGCGACCGCGCCAATCGCATCGCCACCCGGCCTGGTTGACGCTTGGGACGTCGAGGCCCTGGACACGGCGCATCTCGTGGTCGCCGACGGCAAGGCGGGCCTCGTCCTTCTCGACGTCGCCGCCGGCAACGCGGACGCGCCCAAACAGGTCGCTGCCCTCGCCTTGCCCGGTCTGGCGGGGTTCTTGGCCATCGAGGGCCCCCAAGTCGTCGTCGGCGCGCTCGGCGGGGGACTGCACGTCGTCGACGTCAGCGACGCGACCAAGCCCTTCTTGCAGGCCAGCTTCCAGCCCGGTGGGATGATCTACGGCGTGACGGTCATTGGGGACCTGATCGTCGCTGCGGGTGGCCATCACGTCTTCGCGGTGGATCGTCCGCTCGCCAAACAGGTCGTCAGCGCGCCGTTGGTCGCCCGCGCGGCGATCGAGAGTCCGTCGTATGCCCTCGACCCGGCCGTCTTTGGCGCCGGTCTGCTTACCGCTGAGTTCCAGGCCGTGCGCGAGCTGGCCCTCGACCCGAACGCGCCCACCGGACCGCTGTTGGTGAGCTCGACCGCTCTGTTCGCGCCCGCCGCCGCCGTCGGCGGCGCCATCAAGACGCGGCTGCGCATGCGCAACGTCGGCAACGCCCCGCTTCACATCGACGAGGTCCTCTTCGTCGAGGCATCGACCATCCCCAAGGGAGGCGACAAGGTCGCCGGGCCGCTCACCATCGCGGTGGGTGAGGTCGTCACCTTGCCGCTCGCTCTGGCCAAGACCAAGAAGGGCGCGACGTCGCATCTCATCCGACTGATCACCGACGACGTCGCGGTGCCCACTCGGGTGGTCGAGCTGTACGAGTCCCTTGAGCTGCAGCCGGGCGACGCGCTGCCGCCGATCAAGTTCGCCGACGCCACCGGCAAGCTGCGGGACGTCAACGCCGAGCTGGCCGGCCACGTCGGTCTGGTCGCCGTCGCCTCGGCCACCTGCCCGATCGCTTACATGGCGCTCGCCTCCATCGCCGTCGATATCGCACCGCTGGTCGCTCAGGGAGAGCTGGTCGCCTTCGCGATCAACCCCTCCGAGGGGCCGCTCGAGGTGCCCGAGACCCAGGCTGTCTGGCCGGGAGTCGACGTGCTCTACACGCCCCTGACGACCAAGGACGGGCCCAACGGCAGCGAAGTGCTCGATGTGACCCTGCACCAGCCGCAGATCTGGGGGCCGCCGATGCCGATCATCTACGTCGTCGACGCGACCGGGATCATCCGCTACGCCCGCTGGGGCTACCGTCCCGACGTGCTGCTGGCCGAGATCGCGGCGGCGGCGAAGCCGCTGTAGGCCGCCGCGCTGTTGCGCGCTCTGCCGCTCTCGCGCTCTCGCGCTCTCGCGGCAACCCTGCCAATCGCAGCGGCTCTTCGAGAGAGTCTCGACTTCCGCTGGCTGCGCGGCTGTGGCAAACTTGTGAACAATTGTGTTCGCCGTCCCCCAGCGCCGCGCAATCGCCGGCCCTCCCGAAGGTGGGCGGCCGTTTGGACCACGTGGTCGCCGCGTGTCCAGGATGGGAATGGCGGATCTTCGCGAAGCGCACTTGATGACTTTGGACGCAGGCGCTGACCTGCGTCGGCGTCCCGTTCGGCTGAATGCCTCCGGCGCGCGCCGGCTCGCTTCGATCTGCCTGAGCTTCGCCTTCGCGGTGGTCGTCGCTGCACCAGGCCATGCGGCCAGCGCGCCGGCGCCTCCTTCGGTCACGCCTCCTTCGGTCACGCCTCCATCGGTCACGTCTCCCTCGTTCACGCCTCCTTCGGTCACGCCTCCCTCGGTCACGCCTCCTTCGGTCACGCCTCCTGTGTGCGAAATCGTCGTCTCTGGCGACGCGGCCCAACAGCTGCACGATCGCCTGCTGGCTGGCGGCCAGACCGACGACTGCGTCTTCTCCGGTCTGCGCACCCTGCGCTCCGAGGTCGTCGCGCTCTGGCGCACGCCCGCTGGCCAGGAGGCGACTACGCGGATCTTGCCCATCGCCTGTGGCGGCGCGGCGGGCCGCAAGAGCGGTGACTTCGGCATCATGCCCAGCAGGGCGATGATCGACCACTGCCCGGCCACGCTTCAGCGGCTCGCTATCACAGTGGGTTCAGCGCTGGGTGCCGGCAAATCCACCCAGCCAAGGTCGGTCGGCGTGCCGCCGCCAGGCGCCGCCGACAGCGGCCCGGCGTGGACCGTCGCGCGCGTCTATATCCAAGTGGTCCTGCCGCTGCTGTGGTTGCTGCTCGCCGGGTGCGCCGCCATCGCCCTGGCGCGGGGTCTGCGTGCGGCCCCGCCATCCGAGCTGGGCGTCCTCGCTGCGCTTGTCGCGGTCGCGCTCCTCTTGCGTCTGTGGCTGCCGCCGTTCGGTCCCGGCGACCAGGTCAACACCCTCGCGACGGCCTACCGGGGTCTGGGCGCGCTGGACGATTTCGACATCTACGGGCGCGCGGTCGACGTCTTGGTGGCGCTCGTCTTCGCCGTGCTGCCGGCTGGCGACGACACCGTCATCGCCATGAACCTGGTCGCCAGCCTCGCCGGTATCGCCTTGATCGGCCCATGGCTGCGCCGACTGGGATTTGGTCAGTGGACGGCGCGGCTGGCTGCTCTGCTGCTCGCCGTCACGCCCCTGCACGTGCGCCTATCGGCGACCTGGAACCGCTATCTCGTGCTTGGTCTCCTGATGATCGGCGGCTGGGTCATGTTACTCGATTGGCTCGAGCGACGCCGGCGGGTCGACCTCATCGGCGCGGTGGTGGCGACCGTCCTCGCGCCGCAGTGCCGCCCCGAGGCGGCGGTTTTGCCACTCGCGACTCTCGCGCTTGTGATCGTGTGGCGATATGGCGGGGTCTCGCCGGTCGTCGCCGGCGGCCGCACGCAGGCAGCGAGCCAGACGGGCGCACCGCGACGTCTGCCGTCTGCGGTGTGGTGGGCGGCGGCTGCCACCGCGATCCTGTTCGCGGTGCCGTTCCTCCACCTCGCTGCCCTGGTCTTCGACCTGCAGGAGTGGAGTCATCACATCGACCCGCTGACGCGCCAGGAAAACCCGCGCTGGCTGTTGCTGATCGATCCCCACTACAACGTATTCGTCAGCTCCGAATACACGCCGCGGATCTGGCCGCTCCTCGCGGTGATCGGCGCCCTGCTGCCGGTGGCGGGTCACCGTCTGGCGACCGCGTGGCTGGCCGTGATGGCGGTCACTGCCACGGGCCTGGTCTGTGCGAGCAACGTCGACGGCGAGCTGCTCAGCGCGCGCTATCATCTCTTCGCGCTGCCCTTCTGGTTGGCGCTCACGGCCATCGGGCTCGACCGCGTCTTCACGTTCATTCGGGTCAGGCTCGCGCTCTCCGCCGGGACGCGGACTGGCCGCGGCGCCCTCGCCGTTCGCGTCGGTATCGCCCTGGGCGCGGTCGTCGTCGTCGCATTTGCGGCGCGGCCCATGGGGCACATCCAGCGACAGACGACGATGGACGAGGAGTACGACTTCCTGCGCAGCCACCTCGGCAGCGTGCCCGACGGCTGTTCGGTCGTCAGCTTCTGGCCCGCCGCGCAGGATCTCGGCCTGCGGCCACAGCGATCGGTGTCGCTCAGCGCGGGCCGTGACCACCGCTGGTTGTCGCAGTGGCCCAAGCCCCAAGAGCCGTCAGCGGCCTGCGTCGTCTACTACCACAGCGCGAGCTGCTCGGCGGTGGCCGACGCGCCAGGGGCGACGCTGGAGCAGCGCGCCTTCTGCACCCCGGCCTTCGCGGGCCGCGGTGATCCAATCGCCGAGGAACGCGTCGACAACCGGCCGGCATCGACCATCCGATACGCGCCCGGCCCCGTGCCGATCGGCCTGTACTGGATGCACCGGCCGACCGCTACTGTCGCCGCAGACGGCGCGTGAGCCCGCGCGCCAATCCTCAGACGTTGTCGGTTGGAGGCGCCACGCTGGCCTGGGTCGCTGACTCAGCGGGTTCGCTCGCCGCGGGCGGGTCGACGCGCAGGCGACCACCCAGGACGCGCAGCAGGTACGGCAGCGCCACCACGCCGAAGATCGCCGGGCCGACGTACTCCATCCAGTCGACCAGCAGACCGCAAGCGATCGCGCCATCGTTGCCGAGCAGGTCACCGAGGAAGAGCGCGATCAGGCCCTCGCGGACGCCGAAGCCGCTGACACTGATCGGCGCATAGGTCAGCAGCAGCACGACTGGGAAGGCGCCGAAGAGCACGATCGGATCGGGTTCGATCGCCAGACAGTGGCTGGCGATCCACAGGCTGATCAGATCCGAACTCTGGTAGACGATCGCGATCGCGAGCAGCTCGATCTTGTCGCGCGGGCCGATGCCCAGGCGCAGCAGCGCCGTCCTCGATCCGATGAAGGGGACACGAGCGAGGTGGCCGAGCAGGCGCAGATCGACCGCGTAGAAGGCGATCACGGCAAAGGCGCCTGCCGCGATCAGCGGGTGAGCGAGGGCGTGGTCGGCCGGCAGGATGAGCTGACCGACGCCAATCCAGAAGAAGGTGCCGACCAGGCTGAGGTACTTGTCGTAGGCGACGGTCTCCAGCGAGCGGACGAAGCCGATGCCCGCGGCCCGTTGCAGCGCCACCGCGTACAGCAGGTGGCCCGATTGGAATGGGGCGAGGAACGTCGCCGGCAGCAACCCCGTCCACAAGCGCCACACCCGACCAAAGGAGAGGTCGAGGCCGGCGAGGCCAATGACGCGCCACCACTTCCACGCGCCGATGGTCGTATCGATGAAGATCGCCAGCGCGGTACCGGCAGCCAGCAGGGGCAGGTCCACCGTCGTGAGCAGGGCGAAGCCGTCAAACTGGGTCGCGATGAGGACGAGCAGGCCACAACTGACGACCAGGGGCAGCAGCTTGGCACCGGTCTGGGCGAGCGTCCGCAGGGTCATGAAGGATCCAGCAGGGGCGGCATGTGTCGCCACCGTGAGGCCAGGTCGCCCCAGCTCGGCCGCCGCATGTAGCCCCGCCACGACCGATCGTGGACAAAGAGATCGAACCAGACCATCGCGTTGAGGATGCACCACAGCGGCCGGCCGTTGTCGCGCTCGCGGGCCAGATGCTGGCGCCACAGCTCGCCGACAAAGGCGGCGTTGAGCCACTCGTAGCGGGCCAGCCGCTTGGGCTCGAGGTAGGTCTCCAGGACGGGACGCAGACCCTCGAGGAACCAGTTCGAATGCGGCATCTCCAGGCCCATGTTGCTGCGATCGGCGATCGCCTCGGGCAGCATGCCGCGCATCGCTCGCTTCTGTAGCCAACGTCGGCTCAGGCCCCGCATGCGCAGGGACGCAGGGATGCGCGCGACGTGCTCGTGCAGGAGCCGATCCATGTAGGGGAAGCGCGCCTCGACCGACGAAGCCATGAAGGTCCGGTCGTTCTTGACCATCAGGTCGCCGATGAAGAAGTACTCCAGATCGACGAGCGAGATGCGATCGAGGTCGTCGTCGAAGTCGGCACGATCGAAGGCGCGGCTGAAGAAGCCATCGGTGCGCGTCGCGTCGGGCGCGATGCGCAGCAGGCGCCGTTGCTCGCCGTCGTCGAGTACGTGGCGCCAGTGGTAGTGCGCCCGTGGCACGTCGAGCTCGGTCCCTTCGGTGAACCGCTTGGCGACGAAGTCGAACGAGAGCTTGCTGTAGTCGCTTGGCAGGGCGTGGGCGGCTCGGCGCAGCAGCCCGCGGATCGGCGCCGGGGCGAAGCGGCGGTAGATGTGCCGCGCCCGGCTGGCGACGTGGGTCTCGTAGGCGTTGAAGGTATC
>CALGHC010000334.1 GCA_937915965.1 uncultured Myxococcales bacterium | reverse complement strand
GTCGCCTCGGCCCACCCGCTGGCAACGCGCGCAGCGATCGAGGCCATGCGGGCGGGCGGCAACGCGGTCGACGCCCTTGTCGCCGCGAGCATGGTGCTGACCGTCGTCGTGCCCCAGTCGACTGGTATCGGCGGGGGCGGCTTCGCGATCATCCAACCGGTCGGTGCAGATCCGCTCGCCGTTGACTTTCGCGAGACCGCACCTGCCGCGACGCTGCGTGCCGACTACCTCGACCCGCAGGGCCGCGCCGTCGCCGAGCGCAGCAGGAACCACGGCCTGGCGGTCGGAGTGCCTGGCTATGTCGCTGGCTTGTGGCAGATGCACCAGCGCTTCGGCCGCCGCCCTTGGGCCGCGCTGGTCACCCCGGCAGCAGAGATCGCCCGCCGTGGCTTCGAGGTGGACGCCGCATTGGCGCGAAAGATCGGCCTTGTCGCCGACGCGCTCGACCCCGCCGCGCGGGAGATCTTCCTCGTCGATGGCAGGCCGCTCGCGGCCGGCGCCATCCTGCGCTCGCCGGCTCTCGCACGCACCCTGGATGCGCTCGCCGCAGGGGGAAGTGACGCTTTCTACAAAGGTGCCATCGCGGCTGACATCGCCGCCACTGTTCAGCGCCATGGCGGCCGCCTGACCGTCGCAGACCTTGCCGCATATCGGGTGCGCGAGGGGCCGCCGTTGCGTGGTCGCTTCTTCGACTTCGAGGCGCTGACGATGCCGCAACCTTCGGCCGGCGGCGCCCAGCTTCTGGTAATGGCCGAGATGGTCGAGGCGCGCTGGCCCAAGCGTCTGTCCGCGGCCGGTAGCCGCGACGCGATCGCGATCGATCGCGAGCTGCTCAGCAAGCCGATGCGTCGGCCCTGGCCGGTGAGCCGGGCCCAGCTCATCACGGAAGCCATGCGCCGTTCGTTTCTGCTGCGCCTGGCTTTCATCGGGGACGTGGCCAAGCCCGGTCTCGACCTCGACTCGATCTTCCCCGCCCCTGCTCGAAAGCGCATCGCGGCGACATGGCGGGAGGACGCTCCGACGCCGACGGACACCCTCGCTCCGCTGATCAGCGACGCGGGCGGTCGCAAGTTGGAGGTCCACTCGAACACCAGCCACGTGTCGATCGTCGATCAGGACGGGATGGCGGTTTCGTCGACCCACACGGTCAACCTGCTCTTTGGGTCGGGCATCGTCGCCGCCGCTTCCGGAATCGTTCTGAACAACGAACTCGACGACTTCTCGATCACCCTCAAGGACAGCAACGCCTTTGGTCTGGCCGGTAGCTCGGCCAACTTGATCCGCGCAGGCGCGCGCCCCGTCTCATCGATGACGCCGACCATCATCCTGCGGGCGGGCACGCCGTACGTCGTCATTGGTACACCTGGCGGCACCAGGATCGTGACCACAGTCTTTCAGATCCTGCTCTCCGTGCTGGTGGAGGGTGAAGCGCTCGCCGACGCGATCGCCGCGGTGCGGCTGCACCACCAGGCCTGGCCCGACAAACTCTCGGTCGAGGAGGGCGACGGCAGCGTCGCCATTACCGGAGCGCTTCGCTCTTTGGGCTACGACGTGGCCCTCGGTGACCCATGGTGCAACGCGCAGGCAGTGCTGACCTGGGGAGACCCCAGCGGACCAAAGGTCGAGGCCGTCAGCGACCCGCGTGGGGTCGGCGGCGCGATGGTTCTCGAATAGCGGTGTGATCAAGTGTCAGCGGCCAGCGGGCGCCCGCTACGAGGCGATGCCGGCCGCGTCCTTGAGCATGGCCACCGTGACCGACTTCGGCCGCTCAAGCGACATGCCAACGGCGCGGTCCCAGATGAGCTGTGCGGTGATGCCCATCGCCCGCGAGACGCCAAAGAGCACCGTATAGAAGTCGACCTCGGTCACGCCGTAGAACTGCTGCAGCGCGCCAGAGTGCGCGTCGACGTTCGGCCATGGGTTCTTCGCCTTGCCGTGCTTGAGCAGGATGTCGGGCACGACCTCGAAGACGTTCGAGACCGTCTGCACGACTGGATCGTTGGCCATGAACTTCAAGGCGTAATCGCGCTGGGCCTTGTAGCGAGGATCCGTCTGGCGCAGCACCGCGTGGCCGTAGCCGGGGATCACACGGCCAGCGTTGAGGGTCTCCCAGGTGTAGTCGGCGACCTGCTCCTTGGTCGGCACGCCGTCGAAGTGCTCCATCAGCTCCATGATCCACTTGAGGCACTCCTGGTTCGCCAGGCCGTGCAGCGGACCGGCGAGACCATTGATGCCGGCTGCGACTGCATAGTAGACGTCGGAGAGCGCCGATGAGACCAGGTGGGACGTGTGCGCTGAGACGTTGCCGCTCTCGTGATCGCTGTGCAGGATCAGATACAGGCGCATGAGATCACCGTACGCCGGATCCTTGACGCCCATCATGTGGGCGAAGTTGGCGCCCCAGTCGAGCTTCGGATCGGCCTCGATATGAACGTCCTGCTTGTAGCTGCGCCGGTAGATGTACGCCGCCAACCGAGGCAGCCTGGCGAGCAGGTTCATGGAGTCCTCAAGCGTCGTGACCCAGTAGTCCTGCTTGTGGAGGCCGGCGTTGTACGCTTTGGCAAACTCGGATGTGTTCTGCAGCGCCGCGATGCCGATCGAGAACTGCGTCATCGGGTGCGTCGACGTCGGCAGCGCCCTGATCACGTCAAAGACGTACTTGGGCATATCGGCCCGGGCCCGGAATTCGTTCTCCAGCTCGACTACTGCTTCGCGTGTTGGGATGTCGCCGGTGAGCAGGAGGTACCACAGGCCGGTGGGCCATGCCTCGCCGCTCTCGTTCGGCTTGGGCAGGCGCGCGCGGGTCTCCGGGATCGTGTAGCCGCGAAATCGGATGCCCTCCTCCGGGTCGAGGTACGACGTATCGCAGATGAGGGCCTTCATCCCCCGCATCCCGCCGATCGCCTGGCTGATCGTGGTGTTGCCGAGCGAGACGTCGCCGTGCTGCTTGTTGAGAGTCGAGATGTCGTTTCGCCACGTCGGGACCAACTCAGCGAGTCGGTTCTTTAGGATCGTCATGGGTTCCTCCCTCAGGATTCGCGTCTTGCGAACTTCCTGGCCCCTGGGTGTTGCGGTGGGGCGGCCGCGGGTGGGGGGCGGCGATCGCGCTGCCCAGCGGCGCTGCGGCGTACCGTCCAGCGCGAAGAAAAGGCAAACCAACGCGGATGTCTACCACGACGAGAGGCCCGCGTCTCACGTGCCGGCTGAACTATGCTTTCACGCTGTCTACCTCGCCATGGGAGGCGCTGGCTTCGCTCGGATCCGGTCCTTGCCGGGGCTGCGCTTCGGCCGGCTTGCCGCGTCCGGAGGGGCGCCCACCGCGGCCGGCGGGGTCGGCTCATCGGCGGGCGGCGCCACCCC
>CALGHC010000333.1 GCA_937915965.1 uncultured Myxococcales bacterium | reverse complement strand
TAGCGACGCCGCGCGCCAGCGGGATGGTTTTGATCGTTCTTGCGATGGCCTTGCCCCGTCAAGGAAGGGTCAGGCCGGCGCCGCGGGCTGCCAGTCGCCCCGGAATTCAACCGATCTCGGTCGACCCGGCGCTCGGCTTGTTGACACGACGCGGCGCCCATCGCCATGCTTCGCCGCCGCGTGGGCGTCGGGCTGGAAGAACCCGTCGCCAGGTTGCACGACCCGCGGTCTTTGGCGCCGGAACCCTCGGCCCGCCCTGACGTACAGCGAGCGCGAAGTATTCCGCTCACTCGTGCGTTGTCACAGAAGCCGTCCGCCGCCGACAGAGCTCGGGGAGCCACACGGAGTCCTCTTGATGACCAGAACCGCCACAAGGAGCACCCAAATGATGCGACTGATCACCCTCTGCGTTTTCGGCGTGACGGCGGCCCTGATCGCCTGCGGCGAGAAGAGCGACGCGACGCCGCGCGCTGCTGCCACTGCGGCCACCACGGCCACCGCGGGCAACGCCCAGGCGGCGCCACCCGCAGCGAAGCGGGACTCTGGCCGAGAGTACGACCTGGTCGCCGCCCCGATTGCGCTCAAGGCTGGTGAGACCGCCAAGGCCGTCTTCCGCATCGAGGCTGGCAAGGGGCTGCACTTCAACGAGGAATTCCCCGCCGAGTTCATCTTCAGCCCAGCCGCCCACGCGCGCACGGGCAAGGCCACGTACAGCCACAAGGATGGCGACGTGAAGGTCGAGAAAGGCGTCGGCGTCGTCACCGTATCGTTGCAGGGCATCAAGAGCGGTGGCGGTCCACTCTCCATGATCGCGCACTTCAGCGTGTGCAGCGACGAGCAGTGTTTCATCAAGCGCGGCGAGAAGCTCGCCTTGCAGGTGACCGTCAAATAGCGAGCCGAGTCAGTCCGCCCACCGTTGGCCGCGCCGAGCAGGTCCTGGCCGCGCCCGACCGATCTAGGCCGCGGAGGACAGGCGCCTGGGTTCGGCGAAGACGCTGAGGTTCTTGGCACCCGCCGCCATGCTGGCTGCCACTCTCTGCCACGGTGGCGTCAAGTCACCCCGACACAGCGCCTCAAGCGAAGCGAGGGCTTCGAAGCCGGCCTCGTCCCTTTCGATGGCGTGCTGCCGCGTGAGGCCTCCGCGCGCGATCGCGACCAGGGCGGGCGCCAACTCGCCGAGGTGCAAGCCGCTCGCCTGGCCGTCGAGGGCACGTCGGCAGGCCGCATCGCGCAGCGCTTCCCGGTCAATTCGGCGGTCGCCGTCGCCCATCGCAAGGAGGGCCTCGCGGCGCGCTTCGACGTCGTAGAACAACCCCTTGGCCAGCGCTGGCAGACCGAGCACCAGATTCGCCGGCACCACGTCCGCCGCTCGAATCTCCAGATGCTGCTTGAGACGGACCTCGGGAAAGAGCGTGCTCAAGTGCAGCGACCAGTCATCCTCCGTTGGTCGGCGTCCGTCGATGCCGCGGTCGATCAGGTCGCGGAATGTCGTTTGGCCGTCCATGGCGCGGTATTGCTTGGTGCCGTCGGGGCGCTCTTCAAGGACGAAGTAGACGGGCACCTCCAGCGCCCAGTCGACGTAGTCGTTCAACCTGGCACCGGGGTCGAAGACGAAGGCGCCCGGGTCGCAACGCGCCCGGTCCACGTCGGTCCAGACATGGCCGCGAAAGCTCGCGTAGCCGGTATCGGCGCCGTTGCGCCAGGGCGAGTTGGCGAAAAGGGCGAGCAGGACTGGTGAGATCAGGTAACCCAGCCGAAGCATGTCCATCGCCTCGTCTTCGTCACCGAAGTCGATGTTGGTTTGCACCGTGCACGTCTGGTGCATCATCGTCAGGCCAAGGCTGCCGACCCGCGGCATCCATACCCGCATCTGGTCGTAGCGGGCCTTGGGCATCAGCGGCACGTCGCCGAGACGTGTGATCGGGTCGATTCCCAGCTGGCAGAATGTGACGCCCAGGTCGGCCGCGACGTCGTCGAGCTCGTCGTAGTAGCGGTCAATCTCGGCGGCGGTTTCGGTGATGGTCCGCCACTGCGCCCCGCTCAACTCCATCTGCCCCGCCGGTTCCAACGTGATCGATGCGCCGCCGCGTTCCGCTCCAATCGGCAGCTCGCCCTCGGCGACAAGGGTCCAGCCGTGGCGGCTCGCCAGCCGCTCGAGCAGGCTGTGGATGGAGACCGTGCCTGCGTAGGGCAGGCGCCGTCCGTGACGATCGATCACCAGCCGCTCAAGCTCCGTGCCGATGCGGAAACGGTCGCTGGGGCGCGCTCCTCTTTGCATCCACGCGAGGCAGTCCGATGGCTGGTCAATTGGGGTCGTTGTCATTCGGTTATCCGACGGCGGGCAACCTGCCACCGTCTGCTGCAAGCGCTCGCCTCCTCGGTGTCGAGGTGCGGCGGTGCTGGAAGAGTCGCGCCAGCGCGGCATCAATCGTAGTAGAAGTGCCCCATCCGACCGAAAGTGATCGCTCCAAACAGCTGAATCACAATGGCCAAAACGATCAGGACGCGGACGCGCCGATCGAGCTTGGGGAGGCGCAGCGCGAGGATGCCGGCGAGCGGCGGCCAGAAGTCCAGCGCAAAGCGGTAGCCAAACTGCTCCCAACCGTCATTTTGGTACAGCAGCGCTGGGATCGCGACGGCGAGGACGCTGACCCACAGATGTCGAACCACGCTGTCACGGCGGCGCACCAGATCGGCTTCGTCGCCGGTCGCCTCCGGAGCAGTCGCGTCGACGCCGGCATTGGCGTGCCCACGGCGGCCCAACAGAGCGAGCAGCATCGGTGAGCAGACGAGGATGCCGAGACCGTGGCGGGTGACCTGGAGCCATGGCGAGTGCGCCACGAGACGCGGCATGTTCGTGAGCGCGGCGGAGAGGTTGTTGTTGAGGAAGAAGAAGCTGAACAGCCCGTGTTCCCGCGTCGGCCCCCGGCCGCCCTCAAGAAGGTACAGGTGGCCGAATTCCAGCGGGTTGTCCCATCGCGCCCAGTTGTACCAGGCCAGCGCAGCCCCTGCCATCGCCATCGGTAGGGCGAAGAGGGCGACCTTTCGAACGGCGATCGCCAGGCCCTCGCGGCCGCGTCCGCCCAGCCAGCGTCCGTCCGGGAAGAACGCCTCGAGCGGCAAGAAGAGCGCACTGAACAGCAGCGGCGTCCGCGTGGCCACGCCGACGCCAAGGATCACACCCGCCAGCAGCGGAAAGCGGGCCCGCCACGCAGCGATCAAATAGGCGAAGTGCAGGGTCACACCCATCGTCAGCGCGGTGAACCAGACCTGCCCCCGGATACCGCAGTACCAGGCGACCGTGCCGAAGGCGAACGCGAGGCACCACCAGACACGGTCGCGATCGCGCAGGGGCGCGAGGCCGTCGGCCCGCATCCGGCCCAACCAGAAGAACAGCAGCAGCGGTGAGGCGACGGCGAAGAGCAGGGTCACCCAGACGTCATTGACGTCGTATCCGAAGGCCGCGGCGAGCGGCAGCATGACCACGGCTGGGAAGGGCGGGAAGCTGACCTGCCACACCGTCTCGTCGCAGCGGGCATAGGTACGTTTGGGGTCGCATCCCTTCTGCAGGTCGTTGGCGACGTCGACCACCATCGACGCGCCGTCGAGGGTCCAAAGCTCGTGCTTTCGCGGTCCGTTGGTGTCCTTGAACGGGAAGACCCCCCGCACCGTCTGGCCGCCCTTGAGCGTCAGGACGCGGTAACTCGCCCAATCGTTCCAGCCGTTGGTGCCCTTGGGTCCGCCAAGGTGACGGTTGACCGCATCTTGTAGCCCGGCCGGGTCATCTGCTCGAGGCTTGCTGCCGGCGCGTCTCCGTGGTGTGTCCGTGTCGAGGCGTCCGTCGAGGAACGAGTGAGCCAGGTCGACGAAATGAAAGTGCGCCGACGGAGCGACCAGCATGTTCCATGAGGTGAGCGCGTAGACGCCCAAGATGAGCGCACCGAGGAGCGCCGGCAGTCGCCAGGCGCGCCCGCGTCCTCGGCGGTGGCCGGGGGCGACAGGGTCGGCGGCAGCGGCTGGACTGGCTGGCTCGGCTGGCTGTTTTTGGCTGGAATCGGCATCGCACTGATTCGGCTCGTTGCCGGACTCGTTGTGGTGAGCCGTCAGCGTTCGAAGAGTCGAGCCATCACTGACCCGCAATTACTGGGCGAAGTTGATGTTTT
>CALGHC010000332.1 GCA_937915965.1 uncultured Myxococcales bacterium | reverse complement strand
GCCTCGTCAAAGCGCGCTCCCTCGGCCAGCCGCTTGCGCAGCAGCACAAAGTCGGCCTCGCGTGCGCCACGCTCGCCGTAGTGGAATGCCGGGAAGCCGATCGCTGCTTCGGTGTTCATGTTCAGCGACAGCCACGAGCGGTTTGTCTCGCTGTTGCGCTGCCAGTCGCTCAGCTTCTTCTTGCGCAGGCTCTCAAGCGACTTCCGGGTGCAATCGGGGAAGGTGTACATCAGCTTGGTCACCAGCCGATCCGTCGCCTTGTCGAGCTCGCTGAGATCGAGCTCACAGTCGGCTACCAGCTCCTTCGCCGCCGCCTTGGCCGCGCCCTCTTTGAAGTCGCCGTAGACGATTCGGCCCATCTCGTCGATGTAGCGGTCGGTCACGACAAACGGGTTGGGCAAGAAGCTGCCGTCGGCCTTGCGGTAGACCGGCACCACCTCGTTGACCAGGCCGATCTGCATCGCCTTTTGCGCAGACCAGGGCTCGCACAGCACCATCGATTCGGTGGCGCGGGCATAGCCCACATAGGTGTCGAGGAAGTCCGTCGATCCGCCGTCGGGGGCCGATCCGTGGATGGGGCCAGCCTGGCCAAAGCGCGCGTGGTCACCCGTGACGGTGAAGTCGCACGCCATGCCGATCTCCTGGCCGCCGCCGATGCGCATGCCGTTGACGCGGCAGATGGTCGGCTTGTCGCAGGTCATGATGCCCGTGACCATGTCGTTGAAGAGGCGCATGTACTGGGCGTACTCGACCGGTCGGTTGGCGTAGTAGCTGCCGTACTCGGCGGTGTTGCCGCCGGTGCAGAAGCTGCGGGTGCCCACGGCGGTGAACACGACGGCGACGCAGCGGCGATCGTTGCTGGCCTTGCGGAAGGCGAGGATGACGTCCTTGACCGCCGCGGTTGTGTAGCTGTTGAGCTGCCGTTCGTTGTCCAGGAAGATCCAGACCTGATGCAGGCCGTCGACGGCCTCGCCGGCGCGGTCGAGGGCCGGGCGCTCCTCGTAGCGGATGTGTTCAAATACGCGATCGGGGACCAGGTCGTGATTCAGAAGGTGGGCCATCATCGTCTCCTCGCGCGCCCGTCGCAGGGCGTCTGCGGGTTTTGCGCTACGGTGTCATCACCATGCGCTTGTCGAGCTTGTGCGCCGCCATGTCGGCGAGCAGCACGTTGACGTCTTTCATCGAAGCGAAGGCGCAGAAGGGCTCCAGGGCCACCTGGCCCGCGTAGATCAGCCGCAGCACGTCGCCATAGGCCTCTGGCGGGCAGCCCCACGTGCCGTGAACGGTGGCGTCAAATGCCATCAGATTCGAGAAGCGCAGCTCGACCGGCTTGGGCGTGTAGCCGACCTGCACCATCGTCGCGGCGCGCGACAGCATCGTCCAAGCGAGCTGCTGACCGGCCGTGGTGCCGCTGCACTCAAAGATCCGGAAGCGTCCCGATCCGATACCCTGGCTGCGCGCGAAGCCGTGGGCCTCGCGGCGGACCTCCTTGGGGTGGGCGTCGCCGACCAGGATGCCGAGATCCGCGCCGAATTCGGCCATGCCCTCGAGGCGCGCGGCGCTGACGTCCATGGCGACGACCCGCGCGCCCAGCGCGTGGGCGATCTGCGCGACGAAGCCGCCGACTCCACCGACGCCGATGACGAAGGCGACGTCGCCAGCACGCAGCTCGCTGCGGATCACCGCCTGCCAGGCGGTCGAGACAGCGTCCGCGACGACCGAGAGAAGGCGCACGTCAAAGCCGGCCGGTGCGTCCGAGACGTCGACCAGCGGCCCAGCGGGCACGCGCATGTGGGTGGCGAAGCCGCCGTGGATGTCGTTGCCAGGCATCTTCTGGGCGGTGCAAGCGTTGCCGCGGCCGGTCGCGCACAGGTCGCATGCGCCGCAGGGCAGCACGGCGGGCACGATCACGGTCTTGCCCAACCAGGCCTCGGCGCCGATGCCGTCACCAGGACCGGCGGCGACCACCTTGCCGACGGCCTCGTGGCCCAGGACCAAGGGTAGCGGGTGCTTGGGTGGCACCGAACCGTCGGCGAAACCAAGATCGGTGTGGCACAGCCCACAAGCCAGCACCTCGACGATCACCTCGCCCAGGGCTGGTTCGCCCAGGTCGAGGGCGCGCTCGACGAGCGGTTCGCGTACTGCATCAAGGAAAAACGCGCGTGCTTCTACGGACATAATCGCTCTCCCTGAGCTACCACCTCGGGCGTCGGCCATTGCCGATGGCTGGGTGGGAAATCTAGGCGAACGAACGTTCGTTCGTCAAGCGCCGATTCCGCGGCGCTGGCCCACCGTCCACGCGCCGCGTTCCCGTCTTGCCTCGCACCACCTCGACGACTAGAGTTCGGCGACCCGCCGGTGCCCTGCCGCCCGCGAGGAGGCACGATGGCGGATGCTCCAAGCGACACACGCGCCCTGGTCGACACGATCCGTGACGCCATCGCCAGCAAGGTGCGCGACCACCGCATCGAAGAGAGCGAAGGTGGCCTCGCCGCCATCAGCTTCGTTCACCCGATCCACGACGCGACCGTGCTGATCGTCGCCGAGCCGGGGACCGAGAAGTCGCCGGTTCCGACGGTCACCACCCTGCTCGTCGTCGCCGACTGGTCCGACGTCAAGGACGACCCGGAAGCTGTCGTGCGCTTCTTCGGCCTCAACGCCCGCCTGATGACCTGCGCCGTGGCGCTCGCCCCGCTGAACGCTGAC
>CALGHC010000331.1 GCA_937915965.1 uncultured Myxococcales bacterium | reverse complement strand
GTCGTATCGCGCCGTCTCGCCAAAGAACTTCTGCGATCCGGCGGCCGGGGTGGCCGAGTCCAACATCGAGTCGCTGTTGGTCTCGGCGCCGGTTGCGGTGACGACGAAGCGCGGCTTCTTGAGGCCCGACGGTGGCGTCGGCGCCTGCTCCGCGGTCGGCAGGCCAGCCACGTCATTTGCGCGCTTGCGCCAAGGTTCGGCATGGGTCGCCTTCAGCGACACCGAAGCCGGCGCAGCCTCGCCGACGTCGCCCACCTTTATCGGCAGGGTTGGCAGATCGAAGATGTCGTCGGCCGAATCAGCGGCTCCGCTCGCGCTGTCGGGCGTCCCTGGCGCAAACGGCGACTCTGCATCGGGTGCGTCGCGTCGTGGGTCGGCAGCGCCCGACGCGGCAGCCTCTTCCGACCTGGTCCGCTCGCGCACAGCCACGATGCCATCTGGGGGCGTCTCGTCAAACGCGCTGGCCGGTGCGCCGCTCGCGTCCTTCGAGCCACGAGAACGCACTCCAGCGGGCTGCAGGGGGCCTTGAATGTGGACGTCGTCGAGCTCAGGCGCGCCAGCACCGCCGAGGTGTGCGTGACCTGCGCCTGCGCTCGCTCGCAGCTGGCGCACGTCGTATTCGGGCAGGGTCTCGATGTCCCACGAGCCGTCGACGCCGATATCGAACCCCGGGCTGGTGTCCTCGCCGTCGTCGGCGTCGTCGGCGTCGTCGGCGCTGCCGGCAAGTCCAGCCATCTCGCCGTCGAGGATCGGCAGGTCCTCAGTCGGGTTATCAGCGGTCTCGGCCAGGCGCGCCAGCAAGATCGTGACGTTGTCCTTGCCGCCTGCGTCGAGGGCGAACTGGATGAGGCGCATCGCCGCTGCTTTGAGATCACCACCAGCACCGCGGATGGTCTCAGCGATCAGGGTATCGGCGACCAGATCCGTCAGGCCGTCCGTGCACAGCAGGTACGTATCGTCGGCCACGTAGTCGACGACCTGCACCTCCGGCTCGACCGATTCACGCAGGCCTACGGCCCGCACGATCACGTTCTTGCCCTTGAAGTTGCGGATCTCGTCCTCGGACATCGGCCGCGTGCGTCTGTAGTGGTTGAGCAGGCTGTGGTCTTCGGTGATCTGGCTGAGCGCGTCGCCGCGCAGCCGGTAGATGCGGCTGTCGCCGACATGGACCACGCCGATTCGATTGGCTCCGGCGAGGAGGGCGACCACGGTCGTCCCCATGCCTTTGTGGCGGGCGTCGCCCTTGGCCGTCTCGTAGACGTCGCGGTTGGCCAGACGGACGGCAGCGTCGAGGGCCCGGCACTCGAAGGCGTCGCAGCCGGCGGGCTGATCGAATGGCCAGCGGAAATCATCGGAGTGCATCGTCTCGCCGACGAATTGCTGCATCGCCTCGACGGTTACGCGGCTGGCTATCTCGCCCGAGGCGTGACCGCCCATGCCGTCGCAGACAACGTAGAGGCCGTTCTGCGCGTCGATGCAGAACGCATCTTCGTTGTTCTTTCGCTCCAGTCCGACGTCGGAAGCGCCATAGGAGATGATCTGAAACATAACGATCGACCCCTGCCTGAATCGCTGAAGCGACGACTGCGCAGCGTCTCGAGGCCCCCGCACGGCAGGTGTGAAGTAACAAGGGGCCGTGGGCACGTCAAGCGGTGGGCGTTCGTTCTTGTGGCGTCGCCGCCTCGGCACCGCGCGTTGGTCGATTGCGTTGCCGCGCGGGCAGCGGATGTCACGGTGTCGACGCGGCCCTTCGCGGTGCCATCCAGGCGGCCGCAGCAGGCGCCACAAGACGGGGCGACAAGCAGGTCGCTCGAACAAGCGCCTGTAATAAGAACTGTTTATGGCTCGCGCTTGACGAGTCGGCCTTGGCGGCTGGTCGACGGGCAGAAGCCCGCCGCGTGGCTACCGACCTTTTCCGGCCCGTCCGGCGCGGCCACGCTTGCGGGTTGGCGGCGTCGCGGTGCCACGATCTGCGCTGTCTCCGCCGTTCTCGCGGGCGCGCATCGCAGCGAGGCCGGCGACCATGGCATCGCGGACGGCGATCTCGGGCTCGCGGTCGAGGAGGTCAACCAGACGCCCTTCGGCTCCCGGATGGTCGATGTGCGCCATCGCGTAGGCCGCGGCTTCGCGCAGGAAGATGTCCCGATCGGAGAGGTAACGTTCCACGACTGGCCACGCTCGCCGTGGGAACGCGCGCGCCAAGGTACCTACAGCGATCCGCCGCGTCTCGGTCGGCGTGCGTGTGTCCTCCAACAGGGCCAGGGCGACGGACCACGTCTGCTGTGTGGGAAACCAGGCGATCAAGCTCAGCGCGCGGCGACCCGCCTGGTCGGGTGGCACGTGCGACGTGATTGCTTCGGTCAGGATCGATTGTACGTCTGGGCCGATGCGCTGCAGTTTGGTGCCGTCGATTCGCGGGTGGGGCGCCTTCAGCAGTGCCCACACCACACGCTTCTGGGCCGCGCGGCTAGGGCCCGGGCTGCCCGCAGCAGCGGCATCGTGCGCAACGACCGCGAGCGCCAGAGTAAACACCGTGGCGAGCGCAGCGAGGCTTGGGTCATGGCGCGGTCGGCTTGTCATCAGTCGTCCTCCTCGTCTGGTTCGTCCGATTCGTCCGCTCCGTCCGCCGGGCCAGCCGACCGCCCCTGGTCGTCGCCGTCTGCGCCGTCGGCGCCCTTCGTCGAGCCCGGCGGGGTCGGATCAGCGTCCTTCGCGGGAGCCACCGGCATCATCGCACGAACTCGTCTTGCGACCTCTGCTCGCAGCTTCGTCCCCTCGAGATCATAGGTGAAAAAGGCGACCTGCTTGTGAACTCGCGCCCTCTCGGCGGAGAGCCGGCCGATGGCCACCTCCGCGTCGATCTCGCTCATGTAACGCAGAACATCGACCGCTGATTCCGCGAGCCGTTGCGCGCTGACGGTCCCGGGCAGCTCAAGCACCTGCGCCAGCTCGGTTCGGTCGACCCAGGTGCGCAGCGCGTTGACGGAGCCCGCATCGGCGAAGGTCTTGAGCGTCGTCACGGCGATTACCTTGGCGACGCCAGTCCCGCCTGCCATGGTCGCGAGCATCGGCGGCTGCGCCACGTCGATGCCCAGCGGCGCGATCCGGTCGAGGCACAGCCGGCCGATGGCCTCCTTCGGGTCAATGGTGTGGTGCCGAGGGTCACTGTAGTTGCCGTCGTCGGCGAGGCCGCTCAGGACAATGCGCAGGCCTTTCAGCTTGCGGAAGCGCAGCAGCAGGTCGGCGGCGTACCAGCGGTCGTCGGCGTTGCGGTAGCCCAGTAGCGCCTCGATCTCCGGCTGAAGCAGGCTGAAGTCACGCTCGAGCAAGCTCATCGGCGGTGGGCGGGCTGCCGCAGCAAGCGGGGCGGCAGGGTTCGATTTGGGCTGGTCGTCGGTGGCGGGCGGAGCCGCTCCACCGGCGACCCCCGTCGGATCGGCGGCCGGTCCGGCCGACACCGGCGTCGACGCCGCGACGTCGGCTTCGGCATTCGCGCTCGGTGCCTGATGGGTGTCGAGCCAGGCGATCACATCGCGAGCGCTGGCCATCAGCGCTGTGGTCGCTTCGGTGGCGACCTCTTCGTCGCTTCCTTGGTGACGGCTGTGCGCGTCGAACAGCAACAGCGCGGCCACGGCGGCGTGGGTGTCACGCAGCAGCCGCAAGTCCGTCTCGTCGGGCGGTACGGCGGCGTCGACCAGCGAGCGGCGGTAGGCGCGGACCATCGCCGCAGTCGCCGCCTCGCTGCCGCAATCGACCAGCGCCTGGGCGGACTCGACCCGCCAGACGTCTCGCGACACCAGCACTTCAAGGCCCGCGGCCGCGGCACACGCCACGCGCGGCAGGTCCGCGATTGCGAGCCGGCTCGTCACGCGGTCGGCGATCTCGTCGCGCGGCGTCTCAAGCGCGATGTCGTGGAACGCAAACCGCGCCAACGCATCAAGGGCGTCTTCAACCAGCGGCCGGTCGAGCAGGGCATTGGCGGCGTCGGGCGGATCAATGAGGTCGAGCAGGACGCTGCGCGCATGCGCCGCTGCCTCGACGTCTGGGTCGCGCAGCGCGGCGATCAGGGCGAGGCGAAGGTCGACAGCCAGCGCCGGCCAGTCGGTGGCGGAGCGGCCAATCTCGAGGGTCCGCCCGTGGCCCGCCCCACGGGCAAGGGCGGTCAGCGCTGCTGCGCGCACGCCGGTCGCGTGGGTGGTGTCCTTGACCAGCGTCGTCAGTGGCACGATGCCATCGGGGGAGCCCGCCCACAGCGCGAACAGCTGATCGCGGCCATCCGCCGTCATCTCCTCGTCCGCGCCGGCGAGGATCGCGATCTGTGTGCCTTGGGCGTCGAGCGCGACGAGGCGCGCACATTGACCATCGACCCCCGGGCGCATCGTCGCAGCGTCGCCGACCAGCAAGGTGATTCCTCTGCCGCTGCCCATCCAGGTGCGTGCGGCGCGCCGGACGTCTTCGGCGGTCGCGCCGGCGATCGCGGGCAGATAGCGGCTCCAGCTGTCGTCTTCGAGGCCGTACAACCGCAGCGCGGCGAGGCGGTCGGCGACGTCCGCGGGCGAGGCCATCGACAGCATGAACTGACCACCGAGGTAGCGCTGAGCCGCGCCAATCTCCGCTGCCTCCGCTTCGGTCGATTGCATCAGGCGGATCTCGCGTCCCATGGCGTCGAGGGCCGCGGCCGTCTGGGCGGTGCGCACCGAGGTCGCCACGGACCAGTCACCACCGGCGCGCCGGCCGTCGAAGTGCGAATACACGCCGTAGGTCAGGCCGCGCCGCTCGCGCAGCTCGGTGAAGAGTCGCGACGAGGCGGATCCGCCGAGCACCTGGTTGGCCAGAACCAGGACCGGCCAGGCTGGATTTGACCGAACCGGCGCCGGATTCGACTGGACGATGACCGTCTGCACCGCGCCCGGCACGTCGACCAGGTAGCAGCCCTGGGGGCCGTCTTGCGGCACGGGCGGCGCGACCACCGTGCTCGGTTGTGTGTCCAGGCTTCGGCCGAAGCGTTTCTCGAGGCTCTGTGCCAGGACCGCCGCGTCGACGTCCCCGACGACCACCAGGGTGCTACCGCCGAGGCGCATCGCGTCGCGTACCGCAGCGATCAGGTCGCCGCGCTCGATCTTGCCGATCGAGTCTCGAGTTACGCCGGGCGAGCCATAGGGGTGGTTGAACCCGTACATGAGGCGGTTGGCGACGCGGGGGGCGATCGCCTGCGGCTCCTTCTCGGAGTTGGTCAGCCAGGCTTCGTTGCGCTTGCGTAGGTTCTCGAACGCGCGGCGGTCGAATGCCGCTTCGTTCAAGGCCTCGTCGATGAGGCCGAGCAAGCCGTCGAGTTGGTGACTCAGTACGCGTCCCTTGATCACCACCGCGTCCGGCAGCGCGTCGAAGGCCAGGTCCGCGCCGTGGCGGTCGAGGGCGATCGCGAACTCGCCGCCCGGATGCTTGCGCGTGCCTTCGGTGAGCATCTCCGCGGCGATCTGCAGGGTGCCCTCGGGCCAGCGCGGCCCCTTGCCGTCGGCGCCCATCTCGATGGCGCCACCGCCTGGCAAGATCCAGCGCAAGAACACGGCGGGCGAGTCGTGTCTCTCGACGACTAGCACCTCGACCCCAGCGCTGCGCTCGCCGGCCGGTCCATGCACCACCAGGCGCTGGGCGACGGGAAAGTCGACCGCTGCTGTCGCGCTCGCGACCGGTCGCGGCCCCCAGGGGTCCGCGGGTGGCTCGGGAGCCTTGGATGCCTCAACCGGCTGAACGTCGGCGCCACCGCACGCACCGAGCGTCGTGGCAAGTGTGAGGCTGAGTGCCGCGAGAACGCGGCCCAGGCTGAGCGTCGTATTCATCGCGCCACCTCCTGATCGCCGCTGGTACTGCCCGCAGCCGCACCGTCCGCAGGCGCGGCCGGCTCCGCTGGCTGAGTCGGTTCAGGCCCGGGGGGAGGTGGATCGGGCTGTTTGGGCTCGTCGGCGATCGCCTTCTGCTTTGCCGCGGCCTCTGCCTGCTTTTTGGCCTTGGCCTCTGCCTGCTTTTGGGCCTTGGCCTCTGCCTTCTTGGCGGCGCGCTCGTCGGCGGCTGCCTGCTTTTTGGCCTTGGCCTCTGCCTTCTTGGCGGCGCGCTCGTCGGCGGCTGCCTGCTTTTTGGCCTTGGCCTCTGCTTTCTTGGCCGCGCGCGCTTCGGCGGCTGCCTGCTTCTTTGCCTTGGCCTCTGCCTTCTTGGCCGCGCGCGCTTCGGCGGCCATCGCCTTCTTTTCAGCCGCTTCTGCGGCGCGGGCCGCGGCCAGCCGGTCGCGCTCGACGGCCGCCCGGTCCGCCTCGTCTGCCTTCGCTAGCTGTTCTTCGTAGGCCACCACGGACGCGGGTCGCGTGCCTGCGTCGGCGAGCGCGGCAAACCCAACCGGCAGCACGTCGAGTTCGACCTCGCGATCCCAGCCAAACCACGTCCGCGCGACCCGCTGGACGTCCTCAGCCGTGACACTGCGGTACTTCTCAAGGGCATCGTTGTAGAGCCGCGCGTCGCCGTAATACAGCTCAAACCGCGATAACCAGCTCGCGCGCGCCTGTGCGCTGAGCGAACCGAACACGAAGCCCGCCTCGAAACCAATGCGGGCGCGCCTCAACTCGTCCTCGCCGATGCCGTGCAGGGCGATGTCGGCGATGGCGTCGCGGACGATCTGCTTGGCCTGCGCCACCGCAGCGGCGTCCGCCTGCGACAGCTCGACGTAGACCTGATACGAGTCGACGTCGCGCCGGCCATGCCGTCCGGCGAAGTGCCGAGTCGCCAGGCCAGTCTCTTTGGCGAGCTTGCGCTCCAGGCGGCTACCGGCACCACCGGCGAGCGCGTTGGACAGAACGGCGATCGCGAACGCGTCGGGGTGGGGAAGCGCTGGGATCTGCCAGCCGAGGTGGAAGGCCGGCATCTGGCCGAGCTTCTCTTCCATCGACTCATAGACGTGCTGGGTGGGTTCGGTCGACGTGGGCATGGCGAAGCTGCGGTGGTCGGGCTCCGCGCGCCTCTTGAGTCGACCCAGGTAGCGCTCAGCGACTCGCCGCGCCTCGTCCACCGTGATGTCGCCGACCAGCGTCAGCACGACGTTGTTGGGCGTGTACCAGGTGCGCCAGAACGACACGAACGCGTCCAACGGCGCGTCGATCAGGTCCTTGGCCTCGCCGATCGTCGAGTGACCGAGCTCCCAGGTTGGCTGCACGAGGCTGCCGAAGCGCAGGTGGCTCGCGGAGTAGGGCCGGTTCTCGTAGCGCTGGCGGCGCTCCTCGAGGACCGTCTGGCGCTGGTTCTCGACGTTGGCTTCGGAGATCTCCAGGTGCGCGAAGCGGTCGGACTCGAGCCACAGGGCCAGCTCGACGGCCCCCTTGGGCACCACCTCGTAGTAGTAGGTACGATCCGAAGACGTGTTGGCGTTGAGCTCGGCACCAACCGACTCAAGCGCGGTGAAGTGCTCCATCTTCTTCACGCGCTCAGAACCCTGAAACATCATGTGCTCAAAGAAATGAGCGAGGCCCGACCGGCCTTTCTCCTCGTCACGCGAGCCGACATCGACCATCAGGCCGATCGCGACGATCGGCGCGCGCGTGTCCGTTTGGACGATGACGCGCATCCCGTTCGACAGGGTGAATCGCTCGATCACCAACGGCGCCGGCTTCGGCCACGGCTTCTCCGCCGCTGCCGAGCTGGGCCGCTTTGTGCGCTGCGGCCGCTTGGGTCCGGCAAGGGAGCTGCCGGCGACCAGCAGCGTGATGCACGCTGCGGAGGTGACCAGAAGGCGACGGCGGCGGCGTTGCGCCGCATACGTGCAGGAAGTACGCATGACTCTCGCGATCCACGTCCAGCAGGGGGCGTGGGGGCTGATTCGGACCGCGCTCACGGCCGGCGAGCTCAGAACCTCGGGCGGCGCGGCGAAATTGAGCCGACGATCGTAGCATCGGATGGGGGTCGACCGCCAATGGCTTAGCCGGCGCCGCGAGACGTCTGTTTTGGCCCGCAGACTGCGGGCGCAGATCCACCAAGTTGGTCGCTGGCGAGGCCGGTGCCGTCCACGCGCGGC
>CALGHC010000330.1 GCA_937915965.1 uncultured Myxococcales bacterium | reverse complement strand
GCGGGTGATTCGGCCACCCGGCGGCGGGGGATTCGGCTGCCCGGCGGCGGGGGATTCGGCTGCCCGGCGGCGAGGGATTCCGCTGCCCGGCGGCGGGGGATTCCGCTGCCCGGCGGCGGGGGATTCCGCTGCCCGGCGGCTGAAGCCGCGGTCCAGGTCTGAAAAGCCTCGCCTTCGCGAGGCTGGGGCTGAGCGGTTTCTTGGGTGGGCCGATGGTCGGAATGCGCGGGCTGCCTTGCATGTGGGTCGGTTTGCGGGCAAGGTCCCGCCCTCCAGACAAAACGGTCCGAATCCAGTTTGGCGGCCGTACCTTTGAGCGCGTGGAGTAAGAAAGATGGCACGAAGTGACGCTCTCCTCCTTTTGAGCGCCGTCGCGGTCGCGACGATGGGCTGCGCCCCGGCGTTTATTGTCCCGCAGCGCTCGCCGCTGCAGTCCGTCCCGGCGGCGCCGCGTGCACCGCGGGTGCAGGTCGATCCGTCGTTGGAGTCGCGGGTCGTCCCGGCCGGGCCGTTCGCGGCGACCAAGGGTCGAACGTTGGCGCTGTTGCGGCCGCGCTTCGTCGGACCCGAGGCGGTGCTGGCGCCGGCCAAGGCCGCTCGGAGCGCCGAGCCGGGCGGCGGCCTCGACATCGCCGCGCTGATCGAATCCGCCAAGGGTGTCGCGACCAAGCTGATCCCCAGCCTGGGCGCCGGCCGGACCTGGGCGGACGAGCTCTCCGACGAGATCCTCTTTGGGCTGCTGGGCCGCAAGGCACAGGTGATCGACCTCACCGGGCTCGGCACCCTGAAGGCCTCGTCGCAGAAGAAGCTCAGCGGCGGCGAGCCGACCGAAGTGTCGGGCGATCTCGATGACGTCGCCCTGCTCGGACGCGTCGCTGGCGCGCGCTACGTCATGGCGAGCCGCGCCTACGTCAGCCCCGCCGGCGATGGCGGCGACCTGCGGATCCGCCTTTTGCCGCCGGGATCGGCGGACTACGCCGCCTCGCTGCGCACCCTCGCCGATCAATGCGACGACGCCGCCGCCAAAGCCGACCAGGCCAAGACGACGTTCACCACCGCCGTCGAAGCCGCGTATGGCAAGTACGACGAGGCCAACAAGGGCTTCAAGCGGACGATGGGCGACCTCATGTGGGGGGCGGCGTCGAAGCACGCGAAGAACGCCTCAGCCCAATCGGCCGCCGCAGCTGACTCCGTCGCGTCGCAGGCCCGCCAGCGCGCCGCCGCCCTGCGCGCCTTCGCCACCGTGATCGACAACCACCTCGGTCCCAACGCCGTCTACGTGTCTGAGGCCGCCCTGGCGTCTTCGTTCTCGACCGAGGCGGACAAGCTCGAGGACACCGGCTCGCGCCAGGAGTTCAACTCGCTCAGGACGCGGGTATTCGAGGAGCTGCACCGCATCGCCGCCGGCCTGAAATACGTCGGTCTCGACGTGCGCCTGATCGACACAGACAGCGCGCAGACCGCGTTCCTGGGGCGCTATCGGATCCTCGTGCCGACGCTGCAGCAGTCGACATCGGACCTCAGCGAGGCGGTCGTCAAGGTGCTCGCGCCGACCGCAGCCGAGCTGCGCCCGCCCCCGCGCTCGAAGAACAGCAACCGCAGTCGCAACAGCAACCGCAAGAAGTAGAGGAAAGCAACATGAGAACCCGAAACTTGCCGATCGCCGCCGTCCTGACCGTGGCCGCTCTGACCGTCGCGAGCTGCGGCGGCAACGCGGTCCTGCGCGCACCTGACTCGCCGAGACTTGTGAAGAGTCCGGCCGAGCCGACCCTGCCCACGCTCGGTCTGCCACCGCCAGAGGTCCGAAGCCCCAGCGGCTTGCCGCGCTTCGCCCTCTCCGAGCGCACCCTCGCGATCGCCGTGAGCGTCCTGCCCGGCCAGGGCCAGGGCGTGGTCTCGATGCTGTCGACGCTGATGCCCACCATCGCGGCCCTGGCCGGCGACGTCAGCCCGGCGGCGGGCTCGCTGGTCGGCAAGCTGCAGGCGATGCCGTCGGCGGCGCTGACCTCCGCGACCGGCTCGGAGATGACGTACGTGCTGGTCGAGAATGGCGTGACGCGCCTGGTCCCCATCTACGCGCTCAGCGGCGTGCAGGCCGAGATCAAGCGCGCCGGCAGCAGCGCCAACTCCGAACAGGTCCGCATCTGGGGGGGGCTCGCTCAGGTCGCCGCCCTCGGCCAGGTGAGCCAGGCCGACACCCTGCTCGTCGTCGACATGTCACTCGAGCCCACCAACGAGCTGACCGCCGACCCGGCGGTGAAGGCCGCCTTCGAGGCGCGCTACCGCGAGTTTCGTGATCAGCTGCGCAAGGCCGCCGCGCAAGCCCAGCAGGACGTCCAGACCTACGCAGACGCTTACCGAAGCGCACAGTCTGCCTACTTCCGCGCGGGCGGCCGCTTTGACGCCACCAAGGGCGGAACCGAGACCCAGGCCATCGCGACCCGCCAGGCGTGCCTGGAGCGCTTGCAGCTGATCGAGTCGGGCGCCAACAACCTGGCGGGCCTGCTCGCCGCCCTGCCCGAGTCCGCCGAGCAGCGCCTCAACGACCTGAAGAAGGCCCAGTCCGACGGCGCGAGCGGCATGGTCGCCTTCGCGCGTGTGTCGCTGGTCGACGTCAAGACGAGCCAGCTGTTGTACCTCGCGCACATCAAGCTAGCGGCGGCGACGGCGAGCGAGGCCGCGACGCAGCTGGGGGCGTTTGTGGCCGAGGGGATCACGGGCGCACGCGGTTCGGCGATGGGTGCGGTTGAGACGCCTTAGAGGGCTGCGATTTCCGGCGGCTTCAGGCGCCCGGAGGATTCGGCGGCTTCGGCCACCCGGCGGCTGAAGCCGCGGGCCACATCTGAAAAGCCTCGCCTTCGCGAGGCTGGGGCTGAGCGGGGCTTCGGCCACCCGGCGGCTGAAGCCGCGGGCCACATCTGAAAAGCCTCGCCTT
>CALGHC010000329.1 GCA_937915965.1 uncultured Myxococcales bacterium | reverse complement strand
CGCCACAGCGGTCCCATTCGGATGTAGAGCTGGGCCTCGTCTGTGCGGTAGACCAGCTGTCCGGTCGCGGCGAGCTTGTCCATCGCTGCCGCGCCTCCGGCAACGCGAAGCCAGCGGCTCGGTGATCCGTCGATGCAGGTCGAGCCGCCGTCCGAGGCGACGTCGATGACGCAGCCCTCTGCCGCCGACTTGCCGTAGCCGGCGCCGCCGACGAACGTGCTGTTCTTCTGCCAGACGTTGCTCTGGTCGAGGCGCGCATACGGTTCGAGGTCTGGTCCTCCCTGCAGGTCCGCGTACTTGCCCGTCAGGGCGACCTTGGCCAGCTCGGCCTGCTTGGCGTAGGGCGCCAGCGCGGCCGGGTCGAGGTGCTCGGCCTTCACGCAGCCGGTGCACGCGAGGGCGCTCGCGCTGTGGGCGTGCATCGCGTAGGGCACGGCCTCAAGGCGACGACGCGGCAGCTCGGGGTTGGTCTGCACAGCGACGCCGAGCCAGATGGCCGGGTACGCGCCGAATAGACCCCCCGGGATCGGGCTCGCCTCGTCCTTGTCGCCGAGGGTGTCCGCAAAGAAGCCCTGTTCGACGTCGACCGCGATGTGGATCTCTTTCCACAGCGGCTTGGCGGCGTCGGCGGAAGCGTACAGCGCGAACGTCATGACGTAGGCGCCGTCGGCGACCGGCCCGCCTTCGGGCGTTGTCATGACACCCTGCACCGTCAGGGTCGGCACCGCCAGGGCGGGAAGCGCCGGCAACGAAACGATCAGGGTCGCCGCGACGGCTGCCAGCGCTGTTCGAACTGCGGCGGTCATGGGGCACCTCGGCGCCGAGCTTCAGCGCTGCAACCCCTGTCGTAGCCGTCGCCGCCTCTTGCGTCAAACCACGCGCGCCGGCGCGGCACATTGCGCGCGGTGCATCCCGAACGCGCTCAGGCCACCTCGGCGATGTCGGGGTCGCTGCAGGTGTCGTCTGCCGGCTGCTTGGGATCGGACGCCGCGGGGGTCTTCGGATCTGAGCCACAGGGCTGCTTGGGGTCCGACGCGGTCTCCTCGGGATCGGAGGCCTCGGGCGCCTTCGGGTCGGAGCTTGCCGGCGCCTTTGGATCCGACGCAGCCGGCGCCTTCGGGTCGGAGCTTGCCGGCGCCTTCGGGTCGGAGCTTGCCGGCGCCTTCGGGTCGGAAGCCGCCGGCGCCTTTGGGTCCGACGCAGCGTGCTTCGGATCGGAGGCGGCAGGTGCCTTCGGGTCGGACGAGACCTGCTTGGGGTCCGAAGCCGCGTGCTTGGGGTCGGACGCAGCCGGCGCCTTCGGGTCCGAAGCGGCGGCCTCGATCTCCTGCTGCGGCAACAGACCAAGACTCCACTGTGCGCTCGTCGCGTGCGTCGACGCCAGCGTCCCGTTGTCGGCAGCGAGCCCGTCCATTTGCACGTGCGCATGTGCTTCGTGCTCTGTGCTGATGCCGTCCGACATCGCCACGCAGCCATTGGCCATGGCACCGACGCACAGGCACAGCAGGGCGCTCAGCCATGGCACTCGCATCAACCAGGCCAGCCGGGTCGTGCCCTTGCCACCGTCCTCGACCGCCTCGTCGGCCACGGCCAGCGGCGCGAGGACCTCGGCGTGGCGGATGCCGTCACGGTAGACCCAGTCGAGGACCTGTTCGTACTGCAGATTCGCCTTCTTGGTCATGCCCAGATGGCTGTAGAAAGCGTAGCGAAGCACCTCGGCCATCGCCATTAGCAGCGGATCGCCGGCGGCCGTAGCGCTCTGCACCGCGCGCTTGACGTAGCGCTGGCAGCGGTGGATCTCGCCCTGTGCCAGCAGTGCCCAGGCGCGTCGGTTGTCGAGGCGGGCTGCGACGGTCGCTGGCAGGTTCGGCTCCTCGGCGAGCGCGTCGAGACGGGCGATGGCGGCGGCCAGGTCGCCGTCGCGAATCTCGAGCATCGCGAGGTCGGTCGTGACTGCCTGCGAGTCCACCCGTGTGCGGTCGGCGTCGCTGCGACCGTAGGCGACCAGGGCGCGCTCGTATGCGTCCCGCGCTTTGGCGGCGAACTCGGCCGCGCGCGGTCCGCGGGCATGGACGATGGACTTCTGTTCATACAGGTCGCCCAGGCCGTGCCAACACTTGCCGTCGAGCCAGGTGTGGGTGGCGAGCACCTCTGGCCACACACGCCGGCAGCCGTCGATCGTCCGCAGCGCCATCTCCAGGTGGCCGCGGCGGCGGTGGACCGTCGCCCGCTCGAGGTCGGCCTGCACCAGCGCTGCCTCAAGGCCGAGCGTCTCTGGCCCGTCGCCGCCCTCGATGCCGAGGTAGAGGTTGACCGCATCATCGACGAAGCGCAGCGCGTCGTCGATGAACCCGGGGTGCTTGCCGTGCAGACGGACCAGCTTGCCGATCAGCAGGCTCATGTCGGCGCGAATCCTGAGGCTGACCAGGTCGCTCTGACCCATCGAGCGCTCGTATAGCTCGACCGCTCCCTGCAGGGCGAACATGTCCTCATCCTGTTCGTACGCCGCGATGACGTCGTTTGCTTCCTGCCGCGTCGGTGGCGCATTGCCGATGTCGAGTGGCAGCAGCGCGTCTTCGAACTCGATCAGCAGACGGCAGATGTGGCGGCCGACGTCGACGACCTGGGCGAGCTGTTCGGCGTAGGCCTGGGGCGTCCCCGACTCGCCGCGCAGGATTCGGTAGACCTGGCTGGCGTTTTTGGCGGAACCGAAGCGGCTGAACGTGCGCTCGGCGAGCTCGCGATCGCTGAGGCCAAAGACCTCGCGGCGGCGGTTGAGGACTGCAACCAGGGCCGGGTAGCGGCTCTCCTGGCGGCGTTGGCTGGCGTTGCGGGCCATGGATCCTCCGGTCGTTTTATCAATAAAAGCAAACTATTCGGTGGCGACTCTGCGGGCGAGCTTGCCGGCGGGTCGGGGCGCGCGAGCGCTCCCGTCCATCCTGGCTCGGCAGGATGCCAGCTTCGCGTGCGGGCGGACAGGCCCGATGTCGTTGCATCGGTGCAAACTGGTGTCTACATACCGCGTTGGCTCAGTCGTGCCGGCGTGGCCCCGTTCTGTGGGTCGGCCCGGCCCGGCGAGTTGGCCCGGCAAAGCGGGTCGGCCCGGCCCAGCGGCTTGCTACGGGCCCGACGGTCCGGTCCGGCGCGATGCGGTCGGCGTCAGTTGCACAGCGTGTTGCAGGGGCTCTGGAAGCGCACGCAGCTCCAGCCCTCGGTGGCGTCGTACTCGGGCTTCCAGACCAGCGTGGTCGGGTCGAGAGACCAGATGTCGTGCAGGGGGCCACAGTCGGCCTTGCCGCCGAACATCCAGATTCGGCCGGTGATGAGGTCGTAGTTCCACAGGAAGCCCTCGCGCCGCTCGGGTGATTCCTGGTCGACATCCATGAAGTCTGGAGGGAAGTCGCAGAACGCGTTGGCTGGCTTGAAGGTCTTGGTCGGGTCGCCGCCGACACCGAGGTCGCCCGCATGAACGAGCTTCCAGGTCCCCGCCGCGACGTCGAGTCGCCACAGGTCGTTGCGATTGCCGACGGCGCCGTCGTCGTGGCCGCCGAAGAGCAGCAGCTCACCGGTGCCGGGCAGGGCGATCAGGCCGGTCTTGATGCGGCCCTCGGGGCGGTCGCCGCTCTTGCCGATCTCCTCCCACGTCAACGTCGCGAGGTCGAGCCGCCAGGTGTCGTGGTAGAAGGGGCCAGTCCACGCGTTCGCCCCGCCGCCGCCGAATACGACGAGGTACTTGTCGTCCGAGGTGATGGCGCCGGAATGGAAGAGGCGCTTGGGCGGCTGCGCGCCCTGCGTTGTGACCGCAGACCACATCCCGGCGGACATGTCGTAGCGCCAGGTGTCGCCCAGGGGCAAGAACGACAAGCCGCTGTTCGAGGCGTTTCCGCCATGGATCCACAGCTGCTGCGTGCTGCGCTGCAGAGCGAGGATGCCGTTGGAGCGAGGGGGCGGCCCCGAAGCCGAGAGGAGCAGCCACTTGTCCGCGGCCGCGTCGAACATCCACAGATCGGGGCGCACCACGTACGGACCGCTGCTTCCGTCGCGGAAGCGACCACCATATACGTAGAGGTAGCCGTTCTGGTCATCGACGGCGCTCGCCGAGCGGGCGCGCGGCGCAGGCAAGCTTGTTCCGGGCTCGCCCGGCGCCTTCGACCAGCCGCTGCAGGGGTCGTAGACCCAAGCGTCGGCGGCGGGGCTAAGGGCCGGATTGCAGTTCACTGGCACGCCGTCGTCGCCGTACATCACCCACATCTTGCCGCCGACCATGCCTCCGCAGATCTCGCCGCGTGGCGTCGGCGCGACGGTCAGCTCTGGCTCGCACAGAGCCGGTCCAGTGTCCGCCGTAGCGCCGGAATCCGCGGACGCGTCGTCGCCGCCGGTCGGGGCAGCGAGACCGGCCTTGCAGATGCCGTCAACGCAGGTCTGGCCGCCAGGGCACGAGCCGTCGGCGGCGCAGGCGACGACCAGCTCGGTGCAGCCTGGGCTCGCGCTCGCGAGGGCAGCGGTGAGGGAGAGAGTCAGGATTCGAAAGATCGGCGCGTGCATCGTGTTCCTCCACATCGTCGCCGTCCTACCGTGTTCGGCCCGCCCGCGCAACGGTGTTCGCCACGGCTCTCGGTGGCTAGCGCAGCGCAGGATCGAAGGCAGTCGCCTTGAAATCGGTGCGGAACGAGCGACGCATTGACAGAACCGGCCGGAAGGATGGCCTTGCGTGGGTCTGTACGACGACGAAGCTGGGGCCGGGTGGCAGACCGCGGATGACCGTGCGGTCCAGGCGGATGACGTACACGCCCTGTCGAGTGGCGGTTGAGGGCGACAGCGTCTGCGCCTCGACCACGTCGGAGGCGAAGAGGCCGCCAAACAGGACCGCGGCGGCGATGATTCGGATCACGTGTCTGCACGTGCAAGCGGCCATTGCGGCCATGATCTCTCTCCGTTGGTGCGCTGCGGCGCGGCGGCACACCTTCGTCTCAGGTTGCCGCAGCCGCGCGCGTCCGACAAGCAGTTCCGTGCGGTGCCCCTCGACAATCTGCGGTGGCCGTGGCACTTCACATGCCAGACGAAGGCCCCGCGCCGCCCGCTTGCCCAGAGTCACGCATGACCGCAGCACCCCGCGACTGGCCCACCGAGGGTCCAATCGACCTCCGGGTTCACGACCTGCCGCACGCGTCCTCGACGACGGAGTGGTGGTACGTCAACAGCCATCTGCAGACCGCCTCTGGTCGCCAGATTGGCGTATTTGCCTCTTTCTTTCGAATCGCCACCGGGCGCGACGCGGCAACCGACGAGCTGCAATACGCGCATTCGCTGAGCTGGGCGCTGGCTGACTCCGACGGCGGCGCGAGCCACGCGGAGTCGCTGGTCGATCGCGCCGCGCCGGAGCTGGGACGCCGTCGTCTCGCTCAGGGCGAGGGTACGGGCGACCCACGTCTGCGGCGGGCCCTGCTCGAGGTTCTCGAGAAGGATCGCGTGCCTTACCCCGATCAGCTCTTCGTCCGCGAGCCGGTCGTCGGCATCGATCATCTCGAACTGGACTTCGACGGTCGCCGCTTCCACAAGCGCGACGACGGCACCTATCAGCTCGAACTTACCAATCCCCACGCACGGGTCGGCTGCGACCTGGTGTTTGCGCCCCGCAAGGGCCCGGTCCGCCACGGCGACGATGGCGTGGTGCGCAGTGTCCACGGCGAGGACATGTTCTATTACTTCCTGCCGCGTTGCGACGTCACCGGGACGATCACGATCGACGGTGAGGTCGAACCGCTCGCTGCCGCCTCGACTGGCTGGTACGACCACGAGTTTGGCCGTCATCATCAGGCGGACGAGGCGCCCGCCAGCGCGAAGGGCAGCCCGGAGGCCAACCCCGCCGGGGCTGCGGAGCCGGGCGCCTCGCCTGCAGCGCGGACCGCCGAGATCGCCTGGAACTGGGTCGCGGTCCAGCTCGACGATGGCAGTGAGGTCACGGGTTGCGAGCTCATTGACACGAACAGCGGCGAGACGGTCGGGCGCTGGGCGGTCGAGATCGACGCCGACGGGGC
>CALGHC010000328.1 GCA_937915965.1 uncultured Myxococcales bacterium | reverse complement strand
GCTGATGTCACCGTGGCACCGCCCGTGTGCGCGACGGCGGCTCCAGCTGCGGCGGCGCCAGCTGCTGCTGTCGCCGCAACCGGCGTGCCGGAGCTGACCGACCTCGAGGCCAGAGCTGGTGCGGGCGCGGCGTCAGGCGCCGACGTTGGCACCCGGAGCTGCTCGAACGTCGGTCCGGACGTGTCGACGTAGGCATCGGCCCGCTCGCCGTCGTCGTGGACCGGTGGTGATGCCTGGCTGGTGTCGTCGTCGCTGCTGCTGCTGCCGTCGTTGCTGCTGCCGTCGGCACTGCTGCCATCGTCACTGTCGGGTTCCGTATCGGCGGATACGTCGGCGCGGGCCGCCTCGTCGGCGAACCCGCCACTAGCGGGGCGAATCGGTAGGGAGTCGACGGTCGCGTCAGTGGCGCTCGCTTCGGCCGCGCTCGCTTCGGCTGCACTCGCGCCTGCGCCACCGGCATCATTCGCGCCCGCGTCGTGCTTTCCAGCGGGCCGCGCTGGCGAGGCAGCCGGGGCTTCGGAGTCCCGGCCATCGTCCTCGATGCGCTCTGGTGCCGGGATGACAGGACCCCAGCGGTCCTCCCACGTTCCCTCGAGCAGGGCCTCGAGCATCGCCCGCATCTCCGCCGCATCGGCGCAGCGCTCGTCCGGCAGCTTCGCCAACACTTGCAACAACATGCTGGCGAATGCGTCAGTCAGTGGCTGTCGCGAACGCAGGCGGGGGTCCGGTGGCGCCTGATGGGCCTGAAGGTCGAGGATGCGCAGGACATTGCGGTCCCAAAATGGCAGCCTCCCGGTGACCGAGAAGTACATCAAGATGCCTAGCGAGTAGCAGTCGCTTCGGCCGTCCACCTTCTCGCCGCGGCATTGTTCGGGGCTCATGAATGCGGGTGTGCCTGGCACAGACCCTGTGCCGGTCAACGACGAACCGGCCGTGCGGGCGATGCCAAAGTCGAGCACCTTGACCAGCGTTCGGCCGCCCTCTACGCGCTCCAGGAAGATATTCGCCGGCTTGAGATCCCTGTGCACCAGGCCGATCGAGTGGGCCTCAATGAGACTCGCGAGGATCTGCAGCGAGATCTCGATAATCTCTGCCTCGGTCAGCGGCTCGCGCTCGATCAGCCTGCGCTTGAGGAGCCCTTCGAGGGTCTCGCCATCGAGCTTCTCCATCGCGATGTACAGCGCGCCACCCGGGTCCTGACCGATGTCAAAGACCCGCACGGTGTGGTCGCTCTTGAGACGCGCGGTGCTCTGGGCCTCGCGAAAGAAGCGCCGTACATTGAGCTGGTCGCCGCTCTGGGCGTCGTGAGCGAGCAGCTTGACGGCGACGTCCTGCAGGGTGCCGACGTGCTGGGCCGCATAGACCGCAGCGAAGCCGCCCTTCCCCAGCACACCGGTGATGCGATAGCGACCGTCGACCACGTCGTCGACCTGATAGCTGCGCGGATGGCGCGAAAAGCTCCTCGCCACGACCGTGACTGTCCGGTCGCGCGGGCAGATCTCCTCGACGGTCTCTTCCCCGCAAACAGGGCAGTATCGTTTGGGTGTTTCGGTCATGGTCGATTGGTCGGGGCGCATCTGCGCTGGTGCGCCGAAGTCTGGCACGTCGGCCGGGGCCTCGCAACGCGCGCCGGTCCGGCGCACCCTCTTGACGCCCCCATCCCCGCGTAGCACGTTCGCTTCCTGCAGGAGGCGCGCAGGTCGACATTGGATGTGATGTTGTGGGTCTCCGCCCGAGTCCGCCCGAGTCCGCCCGAGTCCGCCCGAGTCCGCCCGAGTCCAAGGCGCGCCGTCATGCCAGGACGCTTCCGCTCCAACAACCCGCAGGCCCCTGATGATCCCGACGCCGCCGGCGCCGCGGCCCGTGCGGCCGCCGACGGGGGCGCCGAGGTTCCGTGGTGGCAGCAGCTCGCGGAGGATTTCGCCAGCCGTCCTGAGCCTTTCGATCACCTGTTGCGCGACCGCCTGCTGGTGGGTTCGACGGCCTCCATCGACGTGATGGTCCGAACCGCCGCCGCCTCGATGGTCGCCGGGCTCGCCCTGCCCCTCGGCTATCGACCTAGCCAGCTGCGGCGCGACCTCGATGACGCCCGCATGTACACGGATCTCGCCGACTCGGGCGACCCGCAGCGATTCTTCGCCGCACCGCCGGCTGGCGTTCCCGTCAGCGAGCGCGTACCCGGCTGGCCGCACTTCCGCACACGCGACGGCCACTGCGCCGACCTCAGCTTCGCCAGCCCGTATTTCCCCCTCAACGCCAGCATCCGCGATGGCTATCTCGGCCACCGCGCCAACCGCACCGCCCACGCCCGCTATTGGTCCCACGACGATGGGCCACGGCCGACCATCATCGCGATCCACGGCTTCGGTGCAGAGAGCTATTGGCTCAACGAGTGGTTCTTCGCCCTGCCCTGGCTCTACGCTTTTGGCTGCGACGTCCTGCTCTTCACGTTGCCCTTCCACGGGCCGCGCAAGAGCCTCCTCTCCCCATTTTCAGGTCACGGCTTCTTTGCCCAGGGCCTCGCCGGCATCAACGAGGCCTTTGGACAGGCGATCTGCGACCTGCGGGTCTTCTTCGACTGGCTGCGCGACGTGCGTGGCGTGCGCCGGATCGGCGTGACCGGCGTCAGCCTCGGGGGCTACACGGCCGCCCTGCTGGCGAGCGTCGAGCCGCGGCTGCAGTTCTCCATCCCCAACGTGCCGGTGACCTCGATCGCCGATCTGGTCCTGGAGTGGCAACCGATGGGCGTGGCGGTTCAGGCGCTGATGCGCCGCTACAACCGCAGCGTCACGGAGATCCGCCACGTGCTCGCGGTGGCTTGCCCGCTGACCTATCCGCCGGTGCTGCCGCGCGAACGACTGATGATTGTCGGCGGAGCCGGCGACCGCATGGCGCCGCCGAAGCACTCACGCCTGTTGTGGGAGCACTGGGACCAGCCTTCGATGCACTGGTTTCCAGGGAGCCATCTGCTGCACCTGGATCGCGGGGCGTACTTGATGGAGATGGCCCGGTTCATGACCGGCATCGGCTTCGTCGAGCGCCGCAGCGGTGACCGACGTGAGGCGGGCGAGCGGCGGCGCGGCAACGGCGTCGCCAGCACCGAGCGGCGACGTGGCTCGGACCGCCGCGGGCCAGAAGACCGCCGTAGCTGACGTCAGAGGCTACGCGCGGTCGAAGAGCGAGCGTTTTGCCTGCCGGCTGATCTCCACCACAGCTGGGTGGCGGATGCGACGCTCAACCGTGATCGCAAAGAAGCGCTCCACCACGCCATCGGCCACACCGAGAGGCACGACGTGGTAGTGGGACTCGACGTGGTCGAGCACCACGTCGGCGACCGGAAAGATCCCCTCGCCGCTCTCGCCAAACGCCTTCAGGAGCGCGCTGTCGGCGATCTCGGCGACGATTCTTGGCCGAATCCCGTTTTGTTCCAGCCAGAGATTGAGCGACCTGCGCAGGGCTGTGTTCGCGGTGGGCAGCAGGAATGGCGCCCCGTCCAGCCCTGCTGGAAATCGACCGCCGTACTTGCGTGCCAGCTCCGGCGCCGCGACCCAAACCACGCCGCATTGGCCGAGCAGGTGGTTGTATCCCCGGACACTCAAGCCGCGAGGGATGGGCGCGTCGTCGAGCACCAGGTCAAGATTGTGCAGCGCCAGCTCGGCCAGGAGTCGCTCGATGCCATCCTCCCGGCAGACCATACGGACCGGCTCGGGCATGTGCAAAGCCGGCTCCAGAATCCGGTGGCAGACGAGTTTCGGCAGCGCGCACGAGATGCCCACCAGCAGCTCCCGCGCGGTACCTTGAGGCTCACCCCTCAGCGTCGCTTGCAGCTCGCGATCCAGGGCGAAGATCCCGTCTGCGTAGGACTGGGTCATGCGACCGGCCGAGGTGAGCCGAAGATTTCGGCCTTCGCGCTCGAAGAGCCGCAAATCCACGGCTTCTTCGAGCAGCTTGATTTGCGTGCTGATTGTCTGCGGAGTCACGTGGAGCAACTCGCTGGCCCGAGCGATGGACCCCTCGGTCGCCGTGACCCAGAAGTACATCAGATGATTGTGATTCAGAGATCCATACACGGTCCCTCCCGCTGTGTGGCCACCCAACGCGACCTGATCTCCGTCAGGCACAGGCTGATTATCAGTCATAACCTGATTAA
>CALGHC010000327.1 GCA_937915965.1 uncultured Myxococcales bacterium | reverse complement strand
ACTCGACCAGCTCGCCACCATCGTCCGCACCTCGGGCGTGGGCACGATCCGGCACATGGATACGCGTCGCACCGTCAAGGTTGAAGCCGACATCGCACCGGGTGCAAACGCCAACAAGATCCGCGCGGATCTCGCCGAGCGTCTCGATGCCGCGCTACAGGCGCCTGCGGGCTACACGTGGAGCTTCGGCGGCGAGAACATCGAACAGGAGAAGGCAGCCCGCTTCCTTGGCCGTGCGCTGATGGTCGGCGTCTTCGCCATCCTCCTCATCCTGGTCACGCAGTTCAACTCCATCCTCAAACCCGTGATCATCCTGTCGTCGGTGATCCTGTCGATGGTCGGCGTCTTCCTGGGTCTGATCATCACCTGGAGCCCGTTTGGTGTGATCATGACCGGCCTGGGCGTGATCTCGCTCGCCGGCGTCGTCGTCAACAACGCGATCGTGCTGATTGACTACATTGAACAGCTGCGACGCGCCGGTCTTGACGCACACCAGGCCGTGTTGCGGGCGGGGCTCACCCGGCTGCGGCCGGTGCTGTTGACGGCCCTGACCACCGTGCTGGGTCTGATCCCGATGGCGATGGGCTGGAGCTTCGATTTCCTGCGACTGCGCTTCTCGTCGGCGGGTACCAGCGGCGAGTTTTGGGGGGGTATGGCGACGGCGGTGATCTTCGGATTGTCCCTTGCGACCGTGTTGACCCTTGTCGTCGTGCCGGCGCTGTATCTGGTGCTGGAGACGGCGCGATTGTGGTTCGCGAAGAGCGTTTTGGGCGACGCTGCCGAGGTCGACCTGGAGGCCGAGCTTGCCGCACCGGCCGGCCGATCCGGAGCGTCCGCGCTGCTCGTCGCGATCTGTCTGGCGGGGGCGGCGTTCGTCACCCCGACGCCGGCGATGGCGCAGCCCGCGGTCGCCCTGGCCGAACCCCGGGGCGAGATCGCGCATCTCGAGCTGGGCGACGTTCTCGAGATGTTGGAAGCGCGCGGTCCGGACCTGGCGAGCGCGCGCCTGCAGGTCGAAGCCGCCGCCCTGATTGTCGACCGAGCGTGGTCGGCGTTGCACCCAACAGTCACCGCCGAAGGGGCCGGACGTCTCAACGATCCGGTCATCGAGCTGAACTTCTACGACGACAAGGCGGCCGAGGCGCAGGCGCGCGGCATCGTCGACGGCCACATCGGCACCCTCCAAGCCGTGCGCTTGCAGATGATGGCAAACGGCCAGGACACCACCGTCCTCGACCAGGCGATCGCAGCGCAGCAGGACTATCGCGCCGGCATCGACTTTCCCGCGGCCGATCCGATCCAGATCAGCAAGCGCTTTGGCTTGTCGGCGACGATCACCGCGAGGATGAGCCTCTTCGACATGCGGACGCTCGACGGGCTAGCGATGGCGCGTCGCAGCGTGGTGCTCGCGCGGGCAAGCGCGACCCTGACGGCCCATGCCCTGCGCCACGCGGTCGCGCGGGCCTGGCTCGGCGCGGTCCTGCAGCGCGAGTCGTTGGCGGTGATCAGCCGACGCGTCGACTCGGCACAAATCACGCTGGAGGCCGCCAGGCAGCGCCTCGACGCAGGGGCCGCGACACCATTGGTCGTTCGAATGGCAGAGCTGTCGCTGCTGCAGGCCGAGCGAGCGATGGCGCAGGCGAACTTTGCCTACCGCAGCGCGGTCGCCTCGATCGGCTTGCTGGTGGGCGCCGAGGAGCGCTTCGAGGTCGCCGGCGAAGCTCAGTTCGACCAGCCTCCTGGCGATCTCAACACCTTGCATCGCGCCGCCGCTGGGCGCCGCGTCGATCTGGCAGTGCAGAAGGAACGAATCAAACTCGCTGAGCTGCAAGCTGCCGAGGCGCGCAATCGCTGGTTTCCGCGGGTCTCCCTCTTCGCCCAGTCGCAGTGGCAGAACGCCGAGGGATTTGGCGGCGACAACGTCACCTCGATGCTGATGGTCACGGTCAGCCAACAGGTATGGGATGGCGGCCGCAGCTCAATCGATGGCAAGGACGCCGCCCTTGAAGCCCGTCGCCTTCGCCTTGAGCGCGGCGCGACGATGGCGCGCATCCAGGCCGAGCTGCGCGGCGCCCGTGCCCGCATCGAATTGCTCGACCGTGACGTCGCGGCCGTCGCGCGCGCCGTTGAGGTCAGCCGTCAGGCCGTTGAGGACGCCCGCGTGGGCTTGGAGGTCGGCAGCAACACCGAGCTCGAGCTGCGCGCCTTCGAGGACCGTCTGGTCGAAGCGGAGCTCGGCGCCGTGAGCAAGGGCGTCGAGCGACAGATGGCGGTACTCGATCTGCGTCAGGCCATGGGACTTGCGCCCCTGGACCCTCCTGCGGCCGACTGACGGCGCGTTGGCGACAGTCGCCAGAGGTGTCAGGCATTGACAATTGTACAATTTGAGCGCACCTTTCTTCTCCCGCAGGCGCCCCGATTTCGCGTTTCATCCCGCTGACGGCGTAACACCGCGGTGGCCCGCTGACTCTACTCGTTGCGCACCGGCAGCCCCCTTGGGTCTGAACCCGAGGCTCACGCATCCCCACACCGAAGCAAGACCGAGGACGGCACCATGTTTGAAATGTACCAGCGCGAAGATTGCCCCGCCTGCAAGCGGGTCCGCAGCTACCTCGAGCAGCGCGGTCTCGATTTCGTCAGCTACACCGTCACCCGGCTGGGTTCCGAGCGCGCCGCGGTGTTGGCTCTTGCCGGCGTGACCAACGCCGAGGTGCCGGTCCTGGTCGACGGCGACATCGTGCTGCAGGGCAGCGAGACGATCCTCGCGCACCTGCGCGCGAGCGAGCCGGGCGACTTCTTCGGCGACCCACGCTATGGCCTGACGCGAACACTTGTGGGCGTCTCGTACGACGACGCGATCGCAGCTGCCCGCGACGCGCTGGCAACCGAAGGGTTCGGCGTGCTGACCGAGATCGACGTCAAGGCGACGATGCGCAAGAAGCTCGACGTCGACTTTCGCCCGTACATCATCCTGGGTGCGTGCAACCCGACCTTCGCCCTCGAAGCGTTGACCGCCGAGCCGGCCATTGGCCTGCTGTTGCCGTGCAACGTCGTGGTCACCGTCGACGGCGGCGGCAACGCGGTGGTCTCGGCGGTCGACCCCAAGGTGATGTTCGAGGTCCTGCGCCGCGAGGACATCGAACCGGTCGCGTTGGAGGTCCGCAAGCGGTTGGCCCGGGTCATGGCGGCCCTGCCTTCGAACGCCTGACGCGCGCCTCTGAGAGAACAGTCGGGTCGCCGTCGCCCCCCCAAAATGGCATGCTCGTCGGCTGACCCCGCGCGACCCGGTCGCGCGTCCCCGGCGAGGCGCCCATGTCCAGTCTTCGAATCGACGATCATTGCGAACCCCGTGGCCTGGGTAGTACAGGGCGTCGAGCCCTGAGGCGTCGCGTCCGCGTCGCTGTCGTCGCGGCGTCGCTGGCGGCCCTCACGTGGCCGGCCGCCGGCTTTGCCGCGCCACTCCTGCCGGTACAAGGTCGCTTGAACGCCGCCGGCGGCGGTCCTGTCGCAGATGGCGTCTATCCGCTGACGTTTCGCCTGTATGACAGCGCCCTTGCCGACAAGGCGCTGTGGAAGGAGATTCACATCGCCGTACCGATCAGCGCAGGGATGTTCTCGCTGGCACTTGGCGGAGTCGAGGTAGAGAGCCCGCTGCCGATCGCGCTCTTCACGCAGCAGCAGGCGACATGGGTGGGTGTGCAGGTCTCGGCCGATCCGGAGCTGCCGCGTGCGCCCCTGCAGTGGGTCCCGTATGCCTTGCACGCCGCCACAGCCGACGCGCTGACCACCCCCTTTGATGCCAGCCAGCTCACCGGAACGATCGACGGCAACCAGATCGGCGTCGCGACCGTCCCCGACAAGGTGCTGGCCTTCAACTACGCCGCCTCGGATGCCAAGGGTGGCCCGGCCCTGGGTCTCACCTGCACCGGCTGCATCGGCGCTGACCACCTGCAGGCGGGGTTGCTCGCACCGTACGCGACCAAGGAGAGCCTTGAGTCCCTCGCGGCGCTCGGCGGCAAGAACGTCTTCACCCAGCCCAATACGTTTGTCGCTGGTATCGGTGTGGGAGGCGCGCCCGGACCTGGTTGTGGCTTCGATCTCGCCGAGCAGGCCGGCGGTGTGTGCATTGGCGGCAAGCCGGCCTTGGTCTCCCAGTTTGCCGCAGACGCCAGCGAGCTGGCTGGTCTCGCCCACAAAGGCCAGATCGTCTACCGAACGGACACCGACACCGCCTGGATGTTCGCCAAGGGCAAGTGGCGGCAGCTCGCCTTCGTCCCCGCATGCGGCGACGGCGCAGTGGAATCGCCCGAGCAATGTGACGACGGCGAGGCCAACGCCGACGCTCCCGACAAGTGCCGCACCGATTGCAGCGCGCCAGCGTGCGGCGACGGCATCATCGACTCGGGTGAGGCCTGCGACGACGGCAACAAGGGCAACAACGACGCCTGCGTGGCGTGCAAGGTGGCGACCTGCGGCGACGGCCACGTCCAGGTCGGCACCGAAGACTGCGACGACGGCAACGGCGACGCGACCGATGCTTGCGTGGCGTGCAAGTCGGCGTCGTGCGGCGACGGCCACATCCAGGTCGGCGTCGAGGTCTGCGAGGCCGGCCAAATCGGCAAGAACTGCGCGGATCTGCTCGGTGGCGGCTATTCGGGCGCGGTGCAGTGCGCCGCGGGTTGTCTCGCCTACGACACGACCGGCTGCAAGAAGCCGCTCACCCAGATCGTCGTTGCGGCCCAGAACAACGCTTCGACCGGCGACATGGGCGGCATCGCTGGAGCGGATGCCAAATGCGCGGCCCAGGCCACCGCGGCCGGCAAGAGCGGCAAATGGCGGGCCTTCCTGTCCGCGCCCGGCCAGGAGATCAGGACCTTCTTCAGCGGTCAGGACTACAGTGGTGTACCTGTTTTCAACATCAAGAACGAGCAGTTCGCGGCCTCGTGGTCTGCGCTGATGGGGAACAACGGCAACATGGGCGGCATCTGGATGTACGCCTTTGACGGCAAGACGGTCGACGAGGGCACCGGCGCCAACCCGGACTGGGAGGACGCCGACGGTTGGCACGGCTCGAACACCAACGGCACGCTCTTTGCCGGACAGCACTGCAACGGCTGGTCGTCGTCGGCCGCTGGTGTGCTCGGCCGCGGCAGCGAGCTCGACGGCCACAACCTGCTTGCCCAGGAGCAGCATACCTGCAACCAGAACCTCGCGGTGATGTGCGTGCGCTACGCCGAGTAGGCGCAGCGCGGCGACGAGCAGGCGAAGCACCACGGTGACGCGCAGGTACGGCAGCCCGGCGACGCGGGGCCTGCGGCGGCCAGATCC
>CALGHC010000326.1 GCA_937915965.1 uncultured Myxococcales bacterium | reverse complement strand
CGTGTCGCTCGTGTCGCTCGTGTCGCTCGTGTCGCTCGTGTCGCTCGTGTCGCTCATGTCGCTCATGTCGCTCGTGTCGGCCACGTCGTTGGGCGCTCTCGCCGGTCGCCGCTGGTGCGCGGGCGCTGGGCGCGACGGTCGGTGGTGCTCACTCGCGCCAATGGTCCAGGTCGCGCACCACGACGCGCCCTGGCGTCTCGCCGATCGACACCACGTAGGCACGCGTCACCGGAACCATCACCGAGCCGCCCGCGTCGAGCCGAATGTCGAGCACGTCACAGCTGGTCACCTCGATCTGCCGCACCAGGCCGACGCGTTCGCCGCTTGCCTCGTCGAAGACCTGCGCCCCGACCACGTCGCAGTGGTAGTACTCGTCTTCATTTGGTGCAGGCAGCACCGCGCGTGGCACGCTCAACATGGCGCCCGTCAGGCGGCTGGCGTCTTCGCGGTTGTCGACGCCCTTGAAGCGAGCCAGCAGCCATTTGCTGCCCGGGCGGGCGTTGATCAGGGCGAGATCGCGCGGCGCCCGTCCGCCAACGGTGACCCGCAGCGACTCGACGAGGTCGAGCACCTCGGAATCGGGGTTGAAGAGCTCAAGGCGTAGCTCGCCCTGTACGCCGTGGGCGCGCCCCAGTCGGCCGACGTTCACCCAGCCGCTCTCGGCCTGTGGCGCGTCCTCGCCGTCGTCCTGGCCGTCCCGCTCGCCGCCGATTTGTTGGTCGCTCATGTGCAACTTCTCCGCCGTCGCTGGCCCCCGAATCTGCCAAAGGGGGCGGGCGTTGATGATCGAGCTCGATCGGTCGCTACGCGTGGGTGATCTCGTCCTTCAACGGGCGAGTCATCAGACGCTCCATCGCCTCCAAAGGCGGCATACCCTCGTGCACGACCCGATAGGTCTGCTCGATGATCGGCGCCTCGACCTCCATCTTCTGCGCCAGACGCCACGCCGCGCGGCTGGTCAGGACGCCCTCGGCGACCGTGACCGACGATGCGAGGATCTGATCAAGGGTCTCGCCCTTGCCCAGGCGCAGGCCGACGGTGCGGTTTCGCGACAGGTCGCCCGTGCAGGTCAGCACCAGGTCGCCCATGCCCGACAGGCCCTGCAAGGTCAAAGGATTTCCTCCCTTGCGCAGAGCGATCCGCGAGATCTCGGCGAGCCCCCGGGTGATGATGCCGGCGCGGGCGTTGTGGCCAAATCCCAGGCCGTCCGCGCAGCCGGTGGCGATCGCCATGACGTTCTTGAGCGCCCCGCCCATCTCGACGCCGATGACGTCGTTGCTGGCGTAGCAGCGGAAGCGGTTGTTGCTCATCAGGTGTTGAATCTCGCGAGCCAGCGCGGGCTCGTGCGAGGCGACCGTGACCGCGGTGGGGTGTTCGAGAGCCACCTCGGCAGCGAACGACGGTCCGGAGAGGTAGGCGAGACCGGCGTGCATCCGGCGCGGCATGATCCGCACCAGGATCTCGTTGAGGGTCTCCAGCGTCTCCGTGTGGATGCCCTTCGAGCAGCTCACCAGGATGTGGTCCTCGGTGAAGAGGTCGATATGGGGCGCAAGCACCCTCTCGACGTGCGGTGTCGGGACGACCAACAGAAGCACCCGCGAGCGGGCGATCAGACCGGCCAGATCACCGGTCGCGTCCAGACCGTCGGGCAGTCGATGGCCGCCGAGGAAGATCCGATTCTCGTGGCGCTCGTTGATGTCGGCGACGACCTCGGCCTCGTGCGCCCAGATGGTCGTGCGGTTGCCCACCCGCGCGGACTGGATGGCCAGCGCCGTCCCCCACGCGCCTGCGCCGATGACGCCGACTCGGTTGTTGTTGTCAGCCATCTTCTGATCCCCTGTCGTTTCGCCGTTGTCTCTCGATGTTCTCAACCCCGGCTCTCAACCCGGGCTCTCAACCCCGGCTCTCAACCCCGCTTGACCGTCGGTCCTTCCCTATCGCTCTCCGGCCTCGGTGTGCGCCTCGTCGAAGAGCTCGCGCAAGCTGCGGTCGCGGGCCGCGGGGCGAGCGCGGCGATGCGCCCACTCGCGCAACTGCCGCACCTGCTCTTCGTACGTCTCCACAAACGGCACGGTGTCGCACAGCGCCCGCTCGATGTCATCCTCGCTTAGCTTCCGCTCGGCGTCCCAGGCCATCGCCAACGCCTCGATCAACGCCTGCTCCAGCTCGGCGCCAGTGAGTCGCTCGCTGGCCCGGGCGAGGGCCTCGATGTCGAATCCGGCCGGGTCACGACCGCTACGTCGCAGATGGATCGCGAGGATCTCGGCGCGCACCCGTGCGTCCGGCAGGTCGACGAAGAAGGTCTCGTCGAAGCGACCCTTGCGCAGCATCTCGGCGGGGAGGTGCTCGACGCGATTGGCGGTCGCGGCTACGAAGACCCCAGGCGGGTGCTCCGCGAGCCACGTGATGAAGCTACCGAAGATGCGCGCGCCCGCGTCGGAGTGCATCGCCCCTGCGAACGCCTTGTCGACCTCGTCGAGCCACAGCACCACCGGCGCGCTGGCCTCGGCGACGCTGAGCGCGCGGCGCAGGTTCTCGTCTGGCGCACGCGCCTGGCCGTACAGGCGGCCGACGTCGAGCCGCACCAGGGGCAGCCCGAAGACCGCCGCGGCGGACTTGGCCACCAGCGACTTGCCGCAGCCCTGCACGCCAACGATCAGCAGCCCGCGTGGCGGGGGTAGACCGAAGGCGCGGGCGGCGGGCGAAAAGGTCCGGCGCCGGCGCAGGAGCCAGGCCTTGAGCTCGTCGAGGCCGCCGACCTCGTCGAGGGCTGGCACGTCGTCGACGACCTCGAGCACGCCGGTCGCGGCGATCAGCGCCTGCTTCTCGCGCCGCAACACGTCGAGCGCGCGCTTGGGGTCGGTCGCCGCGAGCGACCGGACCCGCCGCAGCGAGCGCCGTACCTGCGCGGTCGTCAGCCCCTGGGCGGCGCGGATGGCCGCCTCCAGCGTCGGCGCGGTCGGCGCCTGGCCCGCCGGGTTGGCGAATGCGGCGGCGAGCAACGGCCGCAACGTCTCGCCATCAGGCAGTGGCACCCGCACAGTCACGCGATCGTGGTCCAGCTCAGGGCAATGGGGCTCAACGGGAGCCAGCAAGGCCACCACGTGGCCGCAGCGCTCGATCGTCGTCAAGTGTTCGCGCAGCACCCGGACGAACGGGGGGCTAGCGAGTAGATCGTGCCCGGCATCGAGCACCAGAAGGGTCGGCGGCGAGGAGTCGCTCAACGCCTCGACGGCGGCTCGCGCGGCGCCGTCTGGCGGTTCGGCGGTCAAGGGCGGACGCAGCACGGCCAGACCGGCCGCCCGCCCGAGCGCTTCGACGCGCGCATTGCACTCGTGGCCATCATCGTAGACGACGACGAGCAGCGGATAGCGCGCGACGAGGCGCTCGCGCAGCGTCGCCCAGCGGTCGTCCGGTCTGTCGGCGCCGCTGCCTTCATCTGCTGCGCGCTTTGTCATTACTTCCGCCTGTCTTCACGTTTGTGTCTGCGGCAGCGCCGGCGGCCATGCCCGTGTCGGCGCTGGCGTTGACGTCGGAGCTTGCTAGCGGCCAGGTGGTCGGCCGACCTGCCCCGGGATGTCGACCTCGTAGCGCACGATCTTGTTGAGCAGCGTGCGCTGCGAGATCTCCAGCAGCTCGGCCGCGTGGGTGCGGTTGCCGTTCGTCTTCTCAAGCGCCGCCACGATGAGGGCGCGCTCGGTCGCCTCGACCGCCCGCGGGATCGACAGCGAATCAGATGGCAGCATCGCAGTCTTCGCCGCGCCCCGGCTGCCATCTCGCCGCCCGCCCGGGATCCCCTCCGGCAGCGACTCGACGCCGATCTCGTCCGTCTCGCTCATGACGCATGCCTGCTCGATGACGTTCTGCAGCTCGCGGATGTTGCCCGGCCACGAGTGCGCCATCAGCCGGGTGAGGGCGTGCGGGTGGACCCCCGTCGTCACTGTACCCAGGCGGCGGTTGCAGCGCTCGACGATGTGCTCGATCAGCAGCGGTAGATCGTCGAGGCGCTCTCGCAGCGCTGGCACCTTCAACTCGATCACGCTGAGGCGGTAGTAGAGGTCGAGCCTGAAGGCCCCCGTGTCCACCTGCGACGACAGCGGCAGGGCGCTCGCGCCAACGACTCGCACGTCGACCTGGATCGGTCGGTTGCCACCGACGCGTTGGATCTCCCCCTCTTGCATCACCCGCAGCAGCTTCACCTGCAGGTGCAGCGGCAGGTCGGCGATCTCGTCGAGCAGCAGGGTGCCTTCGTGGGCCTGTTCAAAAAGGCCAACGCGGTCGGCGGATGCGTCCGTGAAGGCGCCCTTGACGTGGCCGAAGAGCTGACTCTCCAGCAGATTCTCAGGGATCGCGCCGCAGTTGACGGCGACGAATGGCGCCGATCGCCGCGGCGAAGCGTCGTGCAGCGCGCGCGCGACCAGCTCTTTGCCCGTACCTGACTCACCGGAGACCAGCACAGTCGACGAGAAGCGCGCGACCCGGTCGATCTGGACAAATAGCGCCCGCATCGACGCGGTGCGGCCGACCATGCCGTGGAAGAGTTCGCCGCCGCCGGCCGCGGATGCGTCTCCGGTCGAGTGGCCCGTCGTGCGACCCATTCGCCCTGCCGGGCCCTGCAATGCCCGGCTGCGCTCGATAGCCAGCTGGACCTTCAACTCAATCTCCGGGAGTCGGAACGGCTTGGAGAGGAAGTCGATCGCGCCCGCCCGCACGGCCGCGAGCGCGGTCTCCAGGCGGCCGTAGGCGCTCATGACCACCGTCGGCGGCAGGCGGTCCTGGCGCGCCAACTTTTCAACCAGCTCGATGCCGCTCATGCCTGGCATCTGCACGTCAACCAAGAGCAGGTCGGGGGTCTCGACGGTCAATACCTCCAACGCGCCGGCCGCGTCATCGGCGCGCAACACCCGGTACCCCGATCCGGTCAACCGTTCCGCGACGAGATCGGCGAACGCCGCTTCGTCGTCGACGATCAGGATCGTCGCGCTGGCGCTGGTGTTGGCGGCGCGTCTTGGCATGCGTGGAGGCTCCCTTAAGAGGTCGACTGGCGGTTTGCCTCGACCCACGCCATCCGCAGGTCGTGGAGCAACCTGCGCACCAGAGTCTGCTCGGCGTCGTCAAGATTGCCGCGCGTCTTGTCGGCCAGCATCGCGAGGATGTCGATCGTCTGACGTGCCATGACCAGATTGAGGCCAGGTTCATCGCCACCGGGGTCCGGCACGCGCCCGAGCTGCATCATCGCGGAGCTGGCCATCGATAGCACGAAGGTGGAGAAATCGATGCCGACTGTCGCCTCCGTTCCTGCCGTTCCGTCATTGATGTTGCCCATGGTTGCCCCCTTGCCGCCGCATTGTCGCGTGCGGTCATCGTCGCCGACAGCTTCGCAGCGCTGGCGCTCACCCGCCAGAGGCGACATCAACGCCGCGCCCGCCGGAGGAATGAACTGCGGCGCCGCAGGGTTGTCAAGGCGTGCTGGCGTTGGCAGCGCAGTCGTCCCCGCGGGCTCACGTCTCAAGTGTGCCACTTCGCTTGCAGGATCGGGGGGGGGCGACGAAGATGCCCGCCGGACGCAGCCGGGCCGCGACAGGGCCGCGACAGGGCCGCGACAGGGCCGCGCGCAGGCTGCCGCGCGTCCGGAGAACCCGATGGCGAACGAACCTATCCTCCACGACCCTCTTGAGCAGTACCTCATGGAGGTCAATCGCTATCCGCTGCTCACCCGCGAGCAGGAGTACGAACTTGCCCTGCGGTACCAGGAGACGGGGGACCCCGAGGCAGCCCGAGCCCTCGTCGCCGCGAACCTGCGCTTCGTCGTCAAGATCGCGTACCAGTTCCAGAATTACGACATCAAGCTCACGGATCTGGTGCAGGAAGGCAATATTGGCCTGATGAAGGCCGTGCGCAAGTTCAAGCCCGATCGCGGCTATCGCCTGATCTCCTACGCAGTGTGGTGGATCAAAGCCTACATTCAGAACTACATCATCCAGAACTGGTCGCTGGTTCGCGTTGGACCCGTTTCACAGCAGCGGCGTGTGCTCTTCGGTCGCCGACCGCCCTCTCCCGAAGCCGAGCTCGCATCTGGCCCGGTGCGGCACATTCTGGCCGATGGCGCCGAGATCGACCAGGGCGCCGAGATCGTCCCGCTTGATGACGAGACCGACAATGAGACGTTCTTGATCGCGGCGCACGCCTCGGATGCCAGTGGCAGGCGGGGAACGGCAAAGGCGGTTGCCACCGGTGAAGCTGACGCTCCGGCGGCGGACGCCGGTCCCACGGCAGAGGAGGTCGAGGAGTGGCGTCGAGCCGCCCAGGCTGCCCGACGGGATATGAGTCTCGACGCGAGCATCGGTGACGGTGGCCGGATGACCTTGGCCGAGACCATGCCTTCGGATGAGACCTCCGCCGAGGACGATTACGCCAGCGCCGAGGTCACGGCGTTGGTCTCCGAGCGCCTCACCGAACTGCACGCCGAGCTCAACGACAAGGAACTCGCCATCCTGGAGCAGCGACTGCTCGCCGATGAGCCGGCTACCCTGCAAGATGTCGGTGACCGATTCGGCATCTCGCGCGAACGGGTTCGGCAGATCGAGGTCAACCTCAAGAAGAAGATCGCCCGCCGACTTGAGGGCCTCGCGCCAATCGCTCTGCTCGCGCCGCCGCAGTAGACGCAGTAGACGAAAGGCGGCAGTGGGCCGCGCACCAGCACCGATGCTCCGGCGCCTATCGCTCAGCCGGCCGCAGGCTTGGCGGTCGCCGTTGCCTTCTTCGCAGGCGCCTTCTTCGCGGTCGCCTTCTTCGCGGCCGCCTTCTTCGTGGTCGCCTTCTTCGTGGTCGCCTTCTTCGCGGCCGCCTTCTTCGTGGTCGCCTTCTTCGCAGGCGCCTTCTTCGCGGTCGCCTTCTTCGCAGGGGTCTTCTTCGCGGTCGCCTTTTTGGCCGCGCCGGCGCGCCCCTTCGCCCGTACTGGCTTGCCTTGCTGCTGGAGTCGCTCGATGGACCAGGCGAGGTCGACGTCCGCTCGCTCAAATCCGTTTGGTATCGAGGCGTTGTGCTTTCCGTCCGTTAGATACGGACCAAATCGACCGTCGATCAGCCGAATCTCGTTCCCTGTGCCCGGGTCGACGCCAAGCGGCTCGCCGTCGCGGGCTCGCTTGGCAGCCTTGAGCAGTTCGACGGCTGCCGCTACGTCAATCGTCGCCGGGTCGATGGTGCCCAGGGTCTTGTTGAGGGAGCCGTCTGTGACGTAGAGCCCCCATCGGCCGCTCCACAGGCTCAACGCGACGCCGTCCTCGGGGCGAACGCCGAGCTCGCGCACGAGCTCGCGACCTGCACGCGCTCGTGGCTTCAGCAGAATATCGATGGCCTCTTGGGCAGTGACGTCGATCGCGTAGAGGCCGCTCGGCAGGCTGCGAGTCTCGTCGCCGCAGCGCAGGAAGTCGCCGTAGCGTCCCACTGTCGCCTCCATCGGCGCGCCGAGCTTCGGGTGGTCACCCAGCTGCCTGGGCAACGAGAGTTGGCGGATTGCCAGCGCGAGATCGACCTCCTCTGCCTTCATCCCTTTTGATAAGCTGATCATGCGCGGCTTCTCGCCGGTGGCGGACGGGGTGCCCAGCTGCAGGTACCAGCCGAATCGGCCATTGCGCAGGAAGATCGACTCCTTCGTCTCGGGATGGACGCCCATCGGCGCGTCCGCGCGCTCGCGGTCCGAGATCAAGCCCAACGCGGCCGCGACGGTCATCTCGTCGGGGGCGAAGTCGTCGGCCACCGATGCGGTGCGCTCGCCCACCTTGACGAAGACGCCGTAGCGGCCGATGCGCACCTGCACGTCCTCGCCCGCCTCGGTGGTGCCCAGCGGAATCGCGCTCGTCAGTTTCGGGTCGATGGTGTCGCGCACTTCTTCGAGCAGCGGCACGAGACCCTGAATGCGGTCGCCGCCATCCAATCCCTCGAAGCCTTCTCGGTAGAATCCTTGCAAGTACTGCGTGCAACCCTCTTCGCCTCGGGCGATCGCATCCAGCCGGGCCTCCATGAGCGCGGTGAAGTTGAAGTCAATGAGGTGCGGCAGATAGCGCTCAAGCATCTGTACGACAGCGATGGCCACGAAGGTCGGCACCAACGCGCTGCTGCGGCGGAAGCAGTAGCCGCGTTCAAGCAGCTGCTGGATGATGCTGGCGTAGGTACTTGGCCGGCCGATGCCGTTGTCTTCGAGCGCTTTGACCAGAGACGCGTCGTTGAGGCGCGCCGGCGGCCGGGTGTGGTGTTCCCGGCGCTCAAGCGCTGGCGGGGCGGCCCAGTTGACGGCGTCGCCGGCCGCGACAGCGGGCAGCAGCCGCTCGCGCGGGCCTGAAGTCTGCTCTTCGGCGCGCTCCACATCCCATGCTTCGAGGTAGCCGGCAAAGCGGATCGTCCGACCCGACGCCCGAAATACCGTGTCCTCCACCGCGATCTCCAGGGTGGTCTGTTCGACCTGGGCGTCGACCATCTGGCAAGCGACGGTGCGCTTCCAGATCAGCTCGTACAGGCGAGCCTCGTCGACGCCGACCTGACGGCGCACTTCAGCCAGCGAGGGGAAGCGGGTGCCTGCCGGTCGAATGGCCTCGTGCGCCTCTTGCGCGTTGGCGCTTTTCGTCGCGTAGCGTCGCGGCGCTGGCGGAAGGAACTTTTCGCCAAAGTGTTCGCTGATGAGGGTCCGTGCGGCATCGATCGCCTGACCCGACAGAGTCGTCGAGTCGGTGCGCATGTAGGTGATGAAGCCGTTCTCGTACAACCGCTGGGCCACGCGCATGGTGTGCTGCGCGGAGAAGCGCAGCTTGCGATTGCCGTCCTGCTGCAGCGTCGACGTCGTGAATGGTGCCAGCGGACGCAGCGTCTGTGGCTTGACCTCCCGCGACGCGACCCGCGCGGCCCTGCCGTCGAGGCGCGCGGTCAGCGCTTGGGCCGCCTCGCCGGTGAGGATGAGCGCCGCGCCGTTGGGTAGACCTGTCGTGCTGTCAAAGTCACGGCTCGAGGCGACGCGTTCGCTACCGACACGAACCAGCGCAGCCTCGAAGTTCTCGCCACCGGCTGCGAAGCTGCCGAGCAGATCCCAATACTCCGACGAGCTGAACGCCATCCGCTCCCGCTCGCGTTGAACGAGCATCCGCAGTGCGCCGCTCTGAACGCGGCCGGCGCTCAGGCCCGGCTTGATCTTGCGCCACAGCACCTGGCTGACGTCCCAGCCGAAGAGGCGGTCGATCACACGACGCGTGCGCTGGGCGTTGACCAGATGCATATCGAGATCCCGTGGGCTCGACAGCGCGGTCTGGATCGCCTCGTCGGTGATCTCGTGAAAGACGAGCCGCTTGACCGGCACCTTCGGCTTGAGCTCCTCGAGCAGATGCCACGAGATCGCCTCGCCCTCGCGATCATCGTCCGTCGCGAGGTAAAGGGCGTCGGCTTGTTGCAGCTGCCGTTTGAGCGATTCGACCTGGCGCTTCTTTTCGGCCGGAACCCGGTAGATCTCCTCGAGTGGCTCGAAGTCATTGTCCACGTTGACGCCGTATTGGACCCACGGCTTCGAGCGGCGGCTGTCGGTGGCTGCCAGCTCGGTCTTCTTGGTGACCAGATCGCGGACGTGGCCCACGCTCGCCTCGACGACAAAGCGGTCGCCCAGGAACTTGCGCACGGTGTTCGCCTTGGTCGGTGACTCGACGATCACCAGGGCGGTGTGCGTGGCACCTGTGCCGGTCGCCTTCTTGCCTGTCATGGGACTCCTCGGGCCTTTGCCTGACGTTCAGTGTCTTTCTCTGTCTTTCTCTGTCTTTCTCCGCCGTTCTCTGTCTTTCTCCGCCGTTCTCTGTCTTTCTTTCTCCGCCGTTCTCTGTCTTTCTTTCTCCGCCGTTCTCTGTCTTTCTCCGCCGTTCTCTGTCTTTCTCTTCTCTACTTCTACTTCCACTTCTACTTGCGGCGCGCCCTCGCGCCGGCTTCTACCAGGTCCGCCCGTGCCACCACGGGCCGCTCCGGCCCTACAGGCCGTAGCGCCCAGACTCAAGACGCCGCACCCGGCCAATCAGCGCGAGCCGCAGCGCAGTCGCCGCCACCTCGCCTCTCGGCTTGGCCGCTTCAATGGCCAACTCTTCGAGCGAGGCGCCAGCCTCACCGCTGCGCCCCAGCACGTCGATCAGCAGCTCTGCAAGGGCCGCGTCACAGTGGTCCGGTAGCGCGGACAGCTGCCCCGGCAGGTGGCCGAGGGGGGCGTATCCTTGCCGTCCCTTCGCGCTGCCGTCAATGGTGGCCAATCGCATCTGTTGCGGTGGCAGACCCGCGTCGAGTGCTGATTCTGTATACCGTGCGGGAGGTTCCGGTCGTCGGGACAGCAGTCGTTCGGCGTGGCCGTCGGCGAGTATTGCCACCAGCTCGGCCACCGCTGACGGCGCGGCGATGGCACGCGCTCCCGCGGTGAGCAAGGAAAGGCACCCTGCGCTGTTGAGGCTGCCGTTGGTCCAGGGAACGGCGAGCACCGGCACTCCGGCCGCCCACGCTGTCGACGCGCCGTGCATCGAGCCGCTGCGCAACTCTGCGCAAACCACGATCAAGGCGTCGACAGCGTGCGCGAGCAGCACGTTGCGCGCGAGAAACAGCCCGGATCGGGCGGGGACCAGCGGGGGGTGGCGGCTGAGCAGGGCGCCGTTGGTCGCGACGATGCGGGTGAAGAGGTCGCGGTGAGACGGCGGGAAGGGTCGTGCGAGCCCCCCGGGCAGCACAGCGACGGTCCGGCCTTCGCGCCTGACGGCCTCGCCGTGCACCTCCGCGTCGACGCCCTGGGCGCCGCCACTGAATACGATCGCACCAGCCTCCACCAGGGCGCGTGCGATCACGCGGGCGGTATGCAGCTGATCGGCCGAGGCCCGCCGCGAGCCGATCACGCCGACCCGTACCCGCGCTGCATCTGGCCAGGTCCCCGCGCGCCACAGCTGCCGCATCGGCGCCGGTCGGCGCAATACGTCACCGTGAAGCGCGACCCGATCGCAATGCCAAGGTGGCGCCCCAGCGGCACTCTGGGCTCCCATGGAGGTCCCCGGTCCGGCCGTGTCGGCGCCCTCGCCCTGCTCTCTGCTTTCCGCCATCGCCGCCTCCCCTGCCGGCGCATTTGTCCGGCACGCAGTGATCGGAAGATGGGGGCGATGTCGGACACGCAGATTGCGGCGCGCACGGCCGGGGTGGGGTCGCGGAGCCCTGTCCAGCTGTCGCCGCATGGGCGCGGTCTGTTCTACGCGGGGTCGGTTCTACGCACTTCGCTGCAGCCGCGCCGCGTAAAAGGCGTCCATGTCGTCGATCAGGGGATGGGTGCGCAGATCGCCGCGGGTGTCGAGCCAGGGAGTGGCCCAGTCGAGGCCGCCGTCTTCTTCGCGGGGCGCACGGGCGAACTCGGGGTGGCTGGCGAGGAAGTCGTCCACGATCATTACACCTTCTTCCTCAGCGAAACTGCAGACGGCGTAGACAAGGACGCCGCCCACTCGGACCAGACGCGCGGTCTGTTCGAGCAGCGCGGCCTGCGTGCCCGCCGCTCGCACCAGATCGGTCGCGCGTCGCCGGTGGCGGATCTCGGGGCGGCGCCTGAGCGTGCCCAGGCCGCTGCAGGGCGCGTCGAGCAGGGCCCGGTCGAAGCTGCCATCCGCCGAGGGGATGTCGACCGCGGCGTCACAGCAGATGCGATCATGCAGGGGGTGACCGGCTTGTTCGGCCAGGCTCATCGCCTCCGCGAGGCGGTCCGCGTCGCGGTCGATGGCCGTCACGAGGGCTCCCGCTGCGGCGAGGACCAGCGACTTCGCGCCTCGGCCGGCGCCCACCTCGACCACCTGCTCGCCGTGCCGGGCGCCCAGCCATTCCGCGACGGCTGCGCTGCCGCCGTCCTGGGCGAGGACCTGGCGCTCGGCGAATGCGCGGCTGTCGAAGAACTGTCCCTCCATGATCTCGGCCGAGCGTGGCACGCCAGCGATCGGTCGGGCCACCACCTGGTCGGCTTGCAGGGTGTCGACAAGGTCCGCGACGTCGGCGAGGCCGTGCACGTGCAAAGGCGCGGGACCGCGGAACGCGGCGCACAAGGCGTCGGCGTCGACCCCGACCACGTCCGCCAGCCGCACGATTCGATAGTCGATCCAATCGGGCAGATCGCGCTGCCCGGGGCCGTCGCCCGCCGCGTTGCGCCGCCCCAGCTGGCGCAGGATCGCGTGCACAAAGCCCACCGCGCGCTCGCCGATCAGTTCCCGGGCCGAGTCGACCGTCGCGTTGACGGCGGCATGGTCAGGGATGCGATCGAGATCCGCGATTTGGAGCGCGCCGAGCCGCAGGGCCGCGAGCACGGGTGCCTCGAGCGCGAACAGGCCGCGGCTTGAGCTCGCAGCGATCCAGGCATCGAGCGAACGCTGCCGGCGCAGCGTGCTGTACACCAACTCAGTCAGGAGGCCCCTGTCGGGTCCGGCGAGCGCTGGCTGTCGGTCCAACGCCTCACGAATCACAGCCTGGGCGCCCGCGCCGGCGTGAACGGCGAGCAGCGCCTCAAGGGCGCGGCGCCGCGTGTCGTCGACAGATCGGCGCCGCGGCCTGGGGTGGGGTCGCGCCCCGTCGGATGGCTTCCTGCCCAACTGGGTCTCCTGCATGGCTTGCGGCGACGATGGGTGAGATTCGGTGCCCGATCGTGCTAGCCTGCCGCCGCTCCAGGCCGGCTCCTCAGCGGAGCGCGGCGGATGCTGGGCGCGCCGCCAGCGCCCTGTCAACCCGGGGGAGCGGCCCGACCCGGCAGGCATTCTCTTGGCCCCGCCGGCACGGCCGGTCGCGTCGGCTGTGTCGGCTGTGTCGGCCCCGTAGATCGCGTCGGCTCTCTTCCCCCGCTTCACGCCTCTCGTTTCGCGCCTCTCGTTTCGCGCCTCTCGTTTCGCGCCCGTCACCGGGCACTTGATCCGACCACCGATGTCTCAAGCCAAACCGCCCGCCCCGCCTTCCCGTCTGCAGCGCCTGCGCCGCGTCGTGCCGTTCGCGGGCGCCGGCTTGCTTCTCGCCTACTTCGCCTGGACCGCCGACCTGTCGGCCGCCGCCGCCGCCGTGGGCCAGGCCGACATCGCGCTGGTGGTCGCGGTGCTGCTGCTGGGGACGGGAGTGACCTGGATCTTCGACAGCCTGTGCCTCGTCTGGCTTATCGAGGTCACCTTGGGCGGACGGGGGCGCCCGGGCGGCGCTGGCCTGCGCGAGATGGCTCCCCTGAAGGCGGCCTCGTACGTCTTGAACATCATCAACTACAACGCGGCCACGCTCGGAATGGCCTGGGTTGTGTCACGGCGCAAGGCGGTCGGCTTCATCGAATCTGCCGCAGCCCTCGCAGTGCTCAGCTACCTCGATCTGGTCGCCCTCGCGGGCCTCGTCGTCGCTGGGCTGATCGTCGCCCCAGAGACATTTGCCGGTCACGCCGACATCCAGCAAGCCATGACTTGGACCGCAGCGTCGATCTTCGCCGTCGCCGTCGTGCTCCTGCTGCTGCTGCAGTCTCGCTTGAGCTTGGGACCGTTGGAGCGGCTGCGGTCGTTGTCGATCGTCCGACCTTTGGCCGCCCTGAGTCCCAGCCGGATGCTCGTCGGTGTCGCGCTGCGGGCCGCTTTCGTGATGTGCTACGTGGTGATTCACTACTGGATGATGCGCGCCTTCGGCATGTCGCCCACCTGGGGCAGCCTGCTCGTCATCGTCCCGGTTCTGACGGTTGTTGGTGTCGTGCCGATCTCGGTGTCCGGGATCGGCACCACTCAGGTGCTTGCGCGCACGCTCTACGCGGCCTTCGTCACTGACGGTCGGCCAGCCGATCCAGTGATCGACGCCTGGTCGACCCTGACCATCTTTGGCTTCATCCTGGTGAGGGTGCTGCTGGCTTTGCCGTTCCTGAGCCGCATTCAAGACGAGGTGCGCACGCGCCCGACGGACACAGGCAGCGCGTCAGACGTCGCTCAGTCAGCTACAGAAACCGTTGGGGGGCGACCAGACGCTGCAGGGCCGGAAGCCCCAACTCGCTGATCACGGTCACGACCTGACGCTCGCCCACCAGATGCAGCAGGTAGTAGCCCGCCAGGCGGTCGAGCAAAAGGCCCGATGGCATCGAGCGCGGGTCGCCGGGCGATGGGGTGACCACCGACGGGTCGTCGAGCGCGGACGGCTGCTGCGCGCGCAGATGCACGATCGCCGAAAGAGGCACGCCCCAGGCCTGGTACGTGTACTGAACGACCGGGTGAGAGCCGAGCTGGCCCAGCCGCGCGCCCAACAGACGAACGCCCGCACCCTCTGCGATCGGCGGCGGACCGATGTCGGCAATGCGCCGCTGCAGGTAGGCATGAACGCGGCGCGTCGGGCCGATCACCTCGGGTGGCAATGGCGCGGCGTGGGCGCGCACCATCGCCCGCAGGCCGTCAGTCGAGCGTACCGCGCCGAACGGGCTCTTGTCGGTCAACAGCTTGTTGTCGAGGCCACCGCCAAGCACCTCGCCGGTCGACTCAGCCGCGGCCACCGAGGCAAGTCGCACATCACCCGCGGAAGCAGTCCCCACGTTTCGTGCGCGCCGCTTTGGCCGAGTCGGCACGATGCCTGCGACAGCGACATCTTGTCTTTCTGCCTGCCGGTCCCGAGCCTCCGGCCGCGCCACCGTCTTCGGGTCGGAGCTGCGCGGCGCTGCGGCGGCTCGCGGCTGCGCCATGGCCGCGCCAACTGTCTTGTGCGCCGCCCGCGCTGGCGCGATCGCCACCGGTCCAGCAGTCGCGATCGCGCCGCTCGGGCCGTCATCAGGCACCAACCGCCAAGCCGCGAAGACCAAGGTCACCCCGGCTGCCATGGCCAACGGCACGCCGATCGTACGCGACAGCCGTGCCTTGCGTTGCTCGTACGCCAGACGGCTGGTGAGCCGATCACGCAGGTCACACGACGGTGTCGCCTCGACCAGCCGCAGGCGGATGATGTCGCGGATGCCATTGTCGCCCGCGACGATCTGCCGGCAGTCGCAGCACCCACCTACGTGTGATTCGAACTCCACCTTCTCGCGGCCGTCGAACTCGCCGTCGAGGTAGGTGAAGGAGAACTTGCGGACATCCTCGCAGTTCATCCCTGACCTCCGGCGCCCAGCTTGCGGCGCTTGCGGAACTCGTCGAGGTCGGCGACGCCATCTTCGTCGATCGCTGGCTGCTCGACGTAGCCCTCAGCGACGGCGTAGTCCACCAGCTTGCGCTGCATCGCCTTGCGGGCACGGTACAGACGGCTCATGACCGTGCCGACCGGGCAGCCCACCACATCGGCGATCTCTTTGTACGAGAAGTCCTGCAAGTCGGCGAGCAGCAGCACCGTGCGGAAGTCCGGCGGCAGCTCGTCGAGGGCATCCATGACCTGCGACGACACCAGCCTGTCGAGAACCTGGGCCTCCAGGGGCCGGTACATGCCCTGGTCCTGACTTCGCTCGGCCACCTGCATCTCGATCTCGGGCAACGCGTCGTCTTGGACGTTGTTGCGGCGCTTGCGGCTGCGCTGCACGTTGAAGAACGTATTGGTCAGGATGCGGAAGAGCCACGCGCGGCAGTTGGTGCCTGCCTGGTAACGATGGAAGTTGTGCAGGGCCTTGACGTAGGTCTCCTGGACCAGGTCTTCGGCGTCCGCGGCGTTGCGGCTCAGGTGCAGCGCGTAGGCGTGCAGCGCTTCGAGGTGCGGCATCGCCTCGCGTTCGAAGGCCTCGCGCTCTCGAGATTTTTTGAACAATCCGAGCATTGTCTCCCTCTCCCCCGTCCTGTGCTGACAGCCACCCGAGGTTGCGCTCGGGTGGGGCGCACAAGGCGCCTGATGTCCCACCAACGCATCTTGAGCGAACTCTATTCCAACGCAAGTCTGTTCCGGTGACAGCGCCAAGCTGGCCGTGTGCCTACGGTTCGTCCGGGCGAAAGCCGATGCGGCCCCTTGACAGTCGACGCGCCCTGGCTAGGATTCGCGGGCCGCGCCGCAGGGTGGCGGCTTGATGGTGGTTGTAGCTCAGTTGGTAGAGCGCAGGATTGTGGCTCCTGAGGTCGCGGGTTCAAGCCCCGTCATCCACCCCCCTTGGGCGTGGGCAGGTCGCCGCGGACCCAGCCCGCAGGTTGAAGGGTCACTTGGAACCTCTGCGCAGGCATCCGCAGTTGGCTCGTCCATGACTCGGCACGAAGGCGCGTCTCTGTGCGAGGCGCGCGCGTCTCTTTGCCAATGACCGTGACGACCGCTGGCACCCGCGCCAGCGTTGCGCCCGTAGCTCAGCTGGATAGAGCATCGGACTTCGAATCCGCAGGTCGCAGGTTCGAATCCTGCCGGGCGCGCCGAATCGGCTTGATGTGCGAATGTGCGAGGGAAGATCGGCTCCGTCGCAGGACGGAAGATCGGCCTTGCCCCGAAGGTCAGCTCTGCGGACGGCGACCGGCTGCGCGCCGGCGGCGATGACAGGCGGACGCCCCCGGGCGCCCGCAATGACAAACGGCCCCTTAGCTCAATTGGTAGAGCAGCGGACTCTTAATCCGGAGGTTGAAGGTTCAAGTCCTTCAGGGGTCACCCAAGCGCAGCACAAAGCCCTCGTCGTACCGTCGAGGGCTTTGTTGTATGTGCAGGTCATCGCCGAGTTCATCGCCGAGCTCACGCGTGGTCGGAGCACGTGGCTTTCACAGGCCCGACCGGCTGCCTGGGCAGGCCAGCTAGCGACCTGCTGCGAGAGTGGCGGAATGGTAGACGCACCAGATTTAGGTTCTGGCGCCCCAGGGCGTGGGGGTTCGAGTCCCCCCTCTCGCACCGACTCGATTGCGGTCGGGCTCTCGCACCGACTCAATTGCGGTCGGGACCTCGCGGCTCAAGTCGGGCCCGAGCCGTGCCCGAGCCGTGCCCGCGCCAGGCCGCTTTGCCCAACTGGCAGCGGCGTCTCGCCGAACGTGCCGCGTCGGCACCGCGTCGGCGCCTGAGCCTTTCGCCCGGGAAGAACCCGAGCCGTTCGCCCGTGACGAGGAGACCAAATGGACATCAAAGTCGAACAGACCAGCCCCGTTCGCCGCGACTACACGTTGGTCGTCGCTGCTGACCGTGTCAGCGCCGTCTGGAATCAAGTGCTGCGCTCGGTTGCCGCCCGCGCTCGGATCCCCGGATTCCGTCCCGGCAAGGCTCCGCGCAAGATGATCGAGCGCAAGTACGGCCAGCTTATCCGCGAGCAGGTTCTCGAGAAGCTGTTGCCCGTCGAGATCGGAGCGGTCCTGCAGAACGAGGACGTACAGGCGATCGATGAGCCACGCATCACCGAGTTGGGCGAGCTGCTCGACGGACAGACACTGACAATCTCATTTAGTCTTGAGGTCTTGCCGGAGATCGACCTGCAAGGATTCGAGGGCGCCGCGCTCACCGCTGACCGGGTCGTCGCCGACGAAGGCGATCTGGGCGAGGAGCTTGAGCGCTTGCGCGACACCCGCGCCGAGCTGGTGCCCACCGACGCGGCCGCAGACGACGGTTGTCACGTTGAGGTGGACGTCGTGATCACGCCGTTGGTCGCTGCAGACACCGCCGCGGACACCGCCGTGGACACTGCCGATGCCGCCGATGCCGATGCTGATGCCGATGCCGATGCCGCCGATGCCGATGCCGCCTCCAACGAGCCCTGGCAGCGCGAGGGCTGGCGCATTGAGCTCGGCGTCGCCGGTGTTCAGGACTGGCTGCACGACCACCTGCGCGGAGCTGTCGCCGAACAGGTGATCGACGAGGAGGTCGACGTACCTCAGGGCGATGTGACCGGATTTGGCGGTCGGCGTGCGCGCCTGTCCGCCACAGTCCACACCGTCATGAAGCGCGAGGTCCCCGCCCTTGATGATGACCTCGCGATCGATCTTGGCTATGCGGATCTCGCCGAGATGAGGGCGAAGGTTCAGGTCGAGCTGGAGGAGCGTGCCGGCCAGCAGACGCGTGCGATCGAGCGCAGCGCAGCCCTGGCCAACGTGATCGCCTGCAACGAGATCGCCGTCCCGGCCTCTCTGGTAGAACGCCAGATCGAGGCCCGGCTCCGCGAACTCTTCGGCAACTTCGACCCCAGTTTCGCGCAGCAGCTGATGAGCCAGATGGGCGATCTGCGCGAGAGGCTGCGTGGTCAGGCCGAGCAGGACGTCCGCGAGGGGCTGGCGGTCCGAGCGACGATCGCGCGGTTGAGCGTCGAGGTCGATGACGCCCAGCTCGACGCGCGGATCGAGGAGATGGCCGCCAAGCTACCGCCCGAGTACGCCCTCAAGCTGCGACGCGACGGCGACGAGAAGGGGCGCGTCCGCTCGCAGTTGTTGGAAGAGCACGCGCTCGATGCCCTGGTCGCCGCCGCCGCCTGGGGCGACCGCACGACGCGCTCGTTGGCCGAGGCCGCCCGTCAGCAGGCCGCCCACGTTCACGACGGCGATCAGGACCACGATCACGACCACGATCACGATCACGACCACGCTCACGACCACGCTCACGCTCACGACCACGCTCACGACCACGCTCACGACCACGCTCACGACCACGATCACGATCACGACCACGCGTCAGCTCAGCCCGCTGATCCGGCGGCCGAGACTGCGGTCGCGGAAGAATCCGAGCCTGACGCGGGTTAGACGAACACGCCAGGCGCCCGCCCGGGGCGATCTGGCCGCCGATAGATGGAGAAGACGATGCCCTGGTACGTGCCAACAGTGATTGAGAGCACCCCCCGTGGCGAGCGCGAGTGGGGTATCTACTCCCGGCTACTGCGTGACCGGATCGTGTTCGTCGGCACCGAGATCGGCGACGATCTTGCCAACACGGTGATCGCCCAGCTGCTCTTTCTCGACAGCGAGGACCCCAAGAAGGAGGTCTCGCTGTACATCAACAGCCCCGGTGGGCTCGTCTCGGCCGGGCTGGCGATCTACGACACCATGCAGTACCTGAGCTGCCCGATCTCGACGATCTGCCTGGGCCAGGCCGCGTCGATGGCGGCCGTCTTGCTGGCCGGTGGCACCAAGGGGCGACGCTTCATCCTGCCGCACGGCCGGGTCATGATGCACCAGCCCCTCGGTGGCTTCAGCGGCCAGGCGACTGACATCGAAATTCAGGCGCGCGAGATGCTGCACTTGAAGAAGACGCTGAATGAGATCATCGCGCTACATACAGGAAAGCAGTTCGATGAGGTCACGAATGACACGGACCGCGACTACTATATGGGCGCCGATGAGGCCTGCGAATACGGCCTCGTCGACGAGGTGATCCGTCGGGACCGATGAGCTGCTGCCGCCCCGCGGGGGGCCGCGTCTGATCGGCGCTTTGCGCACGTTTTTGACGTAGCGGACCCCCTTTCGTAGTCTCGATGCACGCGCGAACGCTGCGAACCACGAGTTGGACCATGCGACTCTCAGTCAGGCCACTGTCCGCATCGAGCGGCACCAGACCCTCCGGAGTCGATCGATGAGTGATCGTCGGCGAGATCACAGCAACCTGAGTTGCTCCTTCTGTGGCAAGAGCCAGAAGGAGGTCAAGAAGCTCATTGCTGGCCCCAACGCGGTGTACATCTGCGATGAATGTATCGCATTGTGCAACGATATCATCGCCGAGGAGGTGGAGCGCGAGGACAAGGCGCCCACCCTGGCGACGGTTCCCAAGCCCAAGGAGCTCCGCCGCATTCTCGACGAGTACGTTATCGGTCAAGATCGAGCCAAGAAGATCCTCTCAGTCGCGGTCTACAATCATTACAAGCGGATCGACTACCAGGGCACGAAGCCCGGCGAGGTCGAGCTGCAGAAGTCGAATGTCCTGTTGATCGGGCCCACAGGCTCGGGCAAGACCTTGCTGGCGCAGACTCTTGCGCGGGTTCTCAAGGTGCCGTTCACGATCGTCGACGCCACAACCCTCACCGAGGCCGGCTACGTCGGCGAGGACGTCGAGAACATCATCGTACGTCTGCTTGAGGCCGCCGATCACGATGTCGACGCCGCCATGCGCGGCATCGTCTACATCGACGAGGTCGACAAGATCACCCGCAAGTCGGAGAACCCCTCGATCACGCGCGATGTCAGCGGCGAGGGAGTTCAGCAGGCTCTGCTCAAGATTCTTGAGGGCACCGTCGCAAACGTTCCGCCCAAGGGCGGGCGCAAGCATCCTCAGCAGGAGTTCATCCAGGTCGACACGACCAACATCTTGTTCATCTGCGGTGGCGCGTTCAGTGGCCTGGAGAAGATCACGGAGCGGCGAGTTGGGCGCAAGGTCATCGGATTCGGGCAGGAGAGCGAACGCATCGAGCGCGACATCAGCGCGCTGCTTGAGCTGGTGCAGCCAGAGGATCTGCTCAAGTACGGGCTGATTCCAGAGTTCGTTGGCCGATTGCCTGTTGTGGCCGCGCTTCACGAGCTCGACGAGGCGGCGTTGGTCAGCATCCTGGTCAAACCGAAGAACGCTTTGACGCGCCAGTACAAGCGACTCTTCGAGATGGACGGAATCCAGTTGAGCTTCACCGAGGACGCGCTTCGTGCCGCCGCCCGCAAGGCGATGGAGATGAAGACCGGCGCGCGCGGTCTGCGGGCCATCATGGAAGAGTCGATGCTCGAGGTGATGTACGACCTGCCGGGCCAGCGCGGCGTCAAAGAGGTCGTCATCGGTGAGGACACGGTCCTCAACAGGCAGCGCCCCCTCGTGGTCTTCGAGCCCGAGGCGGCGAGCGCCTGAGCCTGCCGCCGTCACCGCCCGCCGTCGTCACCGCCGCCGTCGTCACCGCCGTCGTCACCGCCGTCGTCACCGCCGTCGGCAGGCGACTCCCAACCATCCTGACCTCCGTTCGCCCCGTCCGCCACACGATGAAGTGTCGCCGTCCCGCTGCCTTGCCCGGCGGTTTGTTGCGTTGCTCGCGGAGTGCCCTATGTTGCGAAACGAGCCCCGTCATGCTTCTTTGCTGGCCGGGATCGCTGCGCCCGGCGCCGTCGCCGGGCCCGTGACCAGGATGAGCTGATGAGTTCCAACGAAACCGGACCGCGACCAGTTCTGCCCCTGCGCGACGTCGTCGTCTTTCCCCACATGGTTGTGCCGCTCTTTGTCGGCCGCGGCCGATCGGTCGCCGCGCTGGAGGCATCGTTCCTGCGCGCCGACAAAGAGATCGTGCTTGTCGCCCAGCTCAACCCGCGCACCAACGAGCCCGGAGCCTCCGATCTGTTCGACATCGCCTGCGTGGGCGTCGTGGTGCAGATACTGCGACTGCCCGACGGCACGGTGAAGGTGCTGGTCGAAGGCCGAACGCGGGTCCACATCGACAGCTGGGAGGAAGATGGCAGTCACCTCTCGGCCCTGACTTCGCCCCTGGTGGCCGTTGAGGAACCACCGCCTCTGCCGGACGAGCTCGACGTCCTCGTCGAGAAGGTCAAGGGTGCGTTCGAGCGCTACGTCAAGGTCAACCGGCGCATCTCGCCAGATCTGATCGCCAACGTCTCAGCCATTGATGACCCCAGTCAGTTCGCCGACATCATCGCCGCCCACGCTGGCTTCAAGGTGGTCGAACGCCAGCAGTTGCTGGCGTTGGCGCCCGTCATCCAGCGTCTGGTCGCCCTGCTGGAGTTGATCGAAGCGGAGACCGAGGTCGCCCAGGTCGAGCGCAAGATTCGCAAGAAGGTGGCCGAGAAGGGGGGATCAGGCGAAGGCGCCGCTGAAGACGGCGCCGAGGCCGACGAGTTCAAGAACGAGCTCGACGAGCTGGCCGCTGAGATCTCCACCAAGGAGCTGCCCGAAGAGGCGCAAACCCGGCTGGAGCGAGAGTTCCGCAAACTCAAGATGATGAACCCCATGTCCGCCGAGGCCGGCGTCGTTCGCACCTACATCGACTGGGTGCTCAGCCTGCCCTGGGCAGATACGACCGAGGACGCCGTCGATATCGTCGAGTCCAAGCGGGTGCTTGATGCGGACCATTACGGGCTTGAGAAGCCCAAGGAGAGGATCCTCGAGTACCTCGCCGTCCAGAAGCTCACCGGCCACACGGTCAAGGGACCGATCCTCTGCCTGGTCGGCCCGCCGGGAGTCGGCAAGACCTCATTGGGCACCTCGATCGCCCGGGCGACCGGTCGTCGGTTCGTGCGCTTGAGCCTCGGCGGAGTGCGCGACGAGGCGGAGATCCGCGGCCACAGGCGCACCTACGTCGGCGCGCTGCCCGGCAAGATCATCCACGCCTTGAAGAAGGCCGGCACCTCCAATCCGGTCATCCTTCTCGACGAGATCGACAAAATGTCCATGGACTTCCGAGGAGATCCGACGTCGGCACTGCTCGAGGTGCTCGACCCCGAACAAAACAACACCTTCGTCGATCACTACATCGATCTCGACTACGATCTGTCCAAGGTGCTGTTCATCACCACAGCGAACTCCCTCGGCGCGATCCCGATGCCGCTGGCGGACCGTCTTGAGATCATCGAACTGGGCGGATACACCGAGTTCGACAAGATGCAGATCGGTCGCGACTACCTGGTACCGCGGCAGATCGAGCGCAACGGCCTGGCGAGCCTTGACGTCAGCTTCAGCGACGACGCGCTGCGTGATCTGATCCGGGGCTACACCCGCGAGGCCGGCGTCCGCAGCTTCGAGCGGCAGATTGGCGCGGTCTGCCGCAAGCTGGCGATTGACCACCTGGAGAGCAAGGGGCAGCGCAAGCGGCGTTTCAGGGTCTCGCCCAAATTGGTTCTCAAGCTGCTCGGTGCCGAGAAGTACCGCGAGAACGAGTCCGAACGCCACGACCGCGTCGGCGTCGTCAATGGGCTGGCCGTGACGATGACGGGGGGCGACATGCTCCTCGCCGAGGTCACCGTGTTGCCTGGCAAGGGCGTCCTCACCTTCACCGGCAAGCTCGGCGACGTGATGGGCGAGTCGGTGCAGGCGGCGATGAGCTACGTGCGCTCACGTGCGCAACAGCTCGGCCTGGGGAAGGAATTCTACCAAAAGATCGACGTGCACGTTCACTTCCCCGAGGCAGCGATCTCCAAGGATGGACCCAGCGCTGGCATCGCCATCACCACCGCGCTGGTGTCCGCCTTGACCCGCATCCCGGTCCGACACGATGTCGCCATGACCGGCGAGGTGACGTTGCGCGGACGCGTGCTCGCGATCGGCGGCTTGAAAGAGAAACTGACGGCGGCCCACCGGGCCGGCATGACGCGCGTCATCGTGCCCAAAGAGAACGAGCGCAACCTCGAGGACGTGCCCAAGGAAGTCCTCAAGGGGCTCGAGGTCGTCTTCGTCGACCACGTCGATCAGGTGCTGCGAGGCGCGTTGGCTCTCGACACGCCCAAGGCGTTTCTCGCCACCGCCGGCGGATTCGAGCGCGACTACCTTGGCATCTACGCCGACACCGAGGTCGCACCTCAAGCCCAGCATTAGCGCGGCTAGGGGCGCTTGGACCTGGCCGGCTTAGACCTGGCCGGTGAGATAGCTCCACGCGAGGCGGGCGGCGAGACGGGCCGTCGCGCCATCGCGGTCGAAGCGCGGATTCAGCTCGTAGATACCCATCTGGGTCGCACACGGCAGACCGGCGAGGTGCGCCGCGGCACGCAACACGGCGCCCGCGGGTACGCCGACAGGGGCTGGCGCGCTGACTCCCGGCGCGACCGCCTGACCGAACGCGTCGAGGTCGACCGACATCGCCAAACCATCGTGCGTGCTGGCGAAGACGTCCATCGCGGCGAGCAGGTCGCGCGCCGCCGCGCTGGGGTCGGCGTCGATAGTCTGCCAGTCGACGACCGCCGCGCCCTGCGCCTTGAGCCAGTCGAGGTGGGCCTGGGCGTTGCTGCCTTGTTGCAGGCCCCACGCGAGCATCGATGGGCCCGCGACACCGGCGCGCGGCTCGTCGATCAGGCGGCGGAAGGGTGTTCCGCTATGCGGCTCGTTGTTGTGCTGGCGCACGTCGGCGTGGGCGTCGACGTTCAGGACCGCGATCCGCGGCGTCTCGACCCGCCGTCGCAGATCGTCGCACATGCCGACCACCTCGCCGTACGCGTGATCGTGCCCACCGCCGATGACGACCAGCTTGGCCGACGGGAAGCGCTCGCGCAGTACGGTCACGACCTCGGCGAGGCGGCCGTGCGTCTCCGTTGTTCGGCCCGCTGACATCAGATCGCCAGCGTCGAGCACCGAGGCCTGGCCGATGTCCGCCGGCGCCGGCAACCGCCAGAAGAAATCACGGAATCGCTGGGGTCCCTCGGCCGAGCCAAGGCGGCCCCCGTTGAGGCCAACACCGCGGTCACAGGCCACCCCCACCAGGACCGCGCGGACCACCGCGGGGTCGGGTTCGCCGTCGAGGGTGACCATCCTCGCTCCCATACGCGGGTCATCGCGCCGCCCGCTCTCGGGCCGCCTCGTTGTGTCGATACGCACGTAGCGCATGGTCTCACTTGTCACGGTGTGCTCCCGCTCTTCGGAGGATCGGTCGGCCGTTGGACGGCTGGCTTGGCTTGGTCATCGCGCGGCGCCTCGCCCGCGCCGCGCTGAGGCGCGCCCGGCGGCGCGGAATCGGCTTCATCGCGCGTCCTTTCTTTGCCAGCGTCCTGGCCATTCTCGCTGTCGGGCGGCTTGGTCCAATCGAAGGTGCGCTTTGTCTCGCGCTCGATCAGCTCCTTCATCCGCCCCAGCTCCGACCTCGAGCGCTCGACCCATTCGCCGCGTTGACCTAGCCGAACGGCCAGTTCGATGTTCTTTTCAAAAACAACCACCGCTCGCCGGGCCAGGTGGCCGGTGTGTTTCCACAGCTCCTCGCGGTAGGCGGCGATGGTCTCCTCGTCGAGGTCGTCGGGGACCTCCGCGTTGTGGATGTCATCGATGAGGCGAGTGTAGAGTTGGCCGATGCGGAAACCGGCCGCGACCGACCATTCGGCGTTGTGCAGGCGCACACAGCGAAACAACGTGGCCTGCGCCTTCAGGAAGAGGTTGGACTTGTCCTCCAGATCGCGCGCCATCCTCTCGACGGGTAGCTTGAAGCGGATCGATTCAAAGAGCTCGCGATAGATCTCACCCCGCTCGTAGTAGGCGCGCGCGACCCAGACGCTCTCTTCGACAGGTCGCAGGTCGCGGTGGTCGCGATAGATGCGCTCGACGCGGCGCAGCTGATTGTCTGCCTCGCTGGCCTTGCGAGCGTGATGCAGGGCGATTCCGCGTCGGGTCATCGCCTCGATACGGTCCAGGACGCCCAGGGGGCCG
>CALGHC010000325.1 GCA_937915965.1 uncultured Myxococcales bacterium | reverse complement strand
CCACGCCTGGCTGTGAAACGCGTAGCGCTCCATGTCGGCGTAGAAATCAGTCAGATAGGGGTTGTTGTCGTTGGGTTCGTAGAAGGGCTTGATCCCGAACTCGCGCTCCAGGAAGCCGGTCAGCGTCGATTTGCCCGAACCCATGTTGCCGGCGATGGCGACGAAGCGGGGAGGGCGAGCCGGCGGATGGGCGCAGGCGATCACTGGCGCGCTTCGCCGTCGGCCCAAGGTCGCCGTGAAGCCGCAGCCCCCCTGTTCAGAGAGGGCCGAACCGGGCCCGATGGAGACGTCGTAGTCCATCTGTAACCTGCTGATAAGTGGCAAAATAGGAGAACCGCATGAGCCGTGTCGAGGCGCCGATCTCCGACCGTGTCGATGCTGCGGAGCCCTGCTGATCGCGGTACCACCGAACGGCCCCCAAGCGCAAACCAGAAGTTCCAATTGCCGGCGCTGGCGCAGCGACGGTCGGCGCCATTGGCGCGAAAGCCCCCGAGGATGCGTGGGCCAGGGCCGGCGGCGGTCGACCGCGGCCGCGCGCACAGGCGCAGCGATCATGATCTCGTCACGGTCCACGTGCGGTCCCAGCCGCAGTCACCGCCGGAACTCGTGTACCCGCCAAGCTTTCGTCGCTGCTTTCGTGCTACAATTGGCCGCAGCCGCCGACGGTTTGGCTTGGTAGCAGCGGCGGCGCTCTTGACCTCGCCACACAGTCGTGACACCCAACACCCGCCATGAAGTACCCGATCTGCGCCACCGCTGTGTCTCCAGCCCCCGCCCGCTCGGCGCCCCATCGCTCCGGCTCATCGGGTCGCGGCGTCGCGCTCGCATTCGTCGCTCTCGTCACGCTGGCCACACAGACGCTGGCCGGATGCCGCGAGGCCCCCGCCGAGGTCCTCGAGGCGGCCCGCGATGCCCTCAAGGCCCAAGATACGGAATCGTTCCTGGAGTTGGTTGAGCCGCGCGCTGCCGCGTTCTTGCGTCGCGCCGAGAAGGTCGTCTCTGCCAGCGGACGCGGCTACAAGGTGACCCAGTCGGCTCGACCGACAGCGGCGCTCCTCCCTCAAGGTGACGTCGCGGACGTGGTCGTGCAGGACCAGCGGGCGATCCTGGTGATCAAACGTGGCAGCGCGACGGAGTTGATTCAGATGCGGCTGGTGCGCGGCAAGTGGCGGCTCGATCTACTCGAGATGCAGGGTTTCCTCGACCAGCTTCGGCCCAAGAGCTCGTAGTGAGCCGACAGCGCCCGCGGCGCGGAGGACGATGAAGAAGGTCCTGTTGCTGTTGCTCCTGGTTGCGCTCATCGGCGGCGGTGTGTGGGCGTACTTGCGCTTTGTTCACGTCGCTGCGCCGCAGAATGCCTATCTGAGCACCGCCGCTGCCGCGATGCTGGGCGACGAGACGTTGTTCCTTGAGGGTTTCACCAGCTCGTCGCGGCCTCTGGTCGCGGGTCTGCTCGCCCTCGCCCGCGGCGACGACCCCAAGACCTCACGTCGCCACCCCTATTACTATCTCACCTCCGAGGAGGTGGAGGACGTCACGGTGGCGCCCGATGGCGATCACGCCACCATCCGTCTGCGTCGGCCGGGCGACCGCTCGCTGGCGTCGGTCTACGACGTACCGATGAAGCTCGAGGAGCGCGCCTGGAAGATCGACGCGTTTGCATTCACCGGCGGCAAGGCCGCGGTTGACCGGGCCCGCTGATGACCCCCGGCACCCCACGGCGAGGGGACAGGAAGCTGCATATGGCGATGGCGTGGCCAGATGAGCGTTCGTCGAGGCGCGAGCTGGTCGAGATCGCCCGTGAGATCTACGTGCGCAAGCTCGGCGCCGCCGGAGATGGCAATCTCAGCGTTCGGGTCGGCGCCGACCGCTTGCTCGCGACACCAAGTGGCTGTCACAAAGGCCGGCTGCAGCCAAACGACTTCATCGCCGTCGATCTCGCTGGCCGGGTGCTGGACCACAGCGGCCGCAAACCTTCGTCGGAGCTCTCCTTGCATCTGGCGGCCTACGCCCGCCGCGACGACATCCGCGCGGTCATCCACGCGCATCCGCCGATGGCGCTGGCGTGCAACCTCGCCGGAGTGCAGTTGAGCGATGTCATCGTCTCCGAGGTCGTCTTCGCCTTCGGTCAGGCCGCCACCGCACCGTACACGACGCCGACCACCGACGATGTCGGTCGAGTCCTGGGTGAGTACCTCGCCTGCTACGACGTCGTCGTGATGCCCCGCCACGGTTCGGTCACGGTCGGCGCGACCCTCGAGCAGGCGCTCATTCGCCTCGACGCCCTGGAACACACCGCCCACGTGGTCGCGATGGCGCGCCTGATGGGCGGCGGCCAACCGCTGCCGGCGGCCGAGGTCAATCGCCTCTATGAACGCGCCTATCCGGACTCCGAGCCCCGTTGGCGACAGCCGGGCGCCAACTGCCCTCCCCTTGAGCCGGGCGCGGCGCCGACCTGCGCGTGCGGCGGCAGCTGCGGCGGGACCGGCGGCGG
>CALGHC010000324.1 GCA_937915965.1 uncultured Myxococcales bacterium | reverse complement strand
GCCGCTGGCACCGCTTCCGCTGCCGGCGTTGCCTCCGCCGCCGGGGCTGGCGCAGCTGCGGGCGCCGCGTCAGCGTCGTCACCCTCGGGCGCGTCGAAGTAGGTGTCGATGTCTTCGAGCAGCAAGGCCGCCTTGTTCTTTTCGATGGTGTTCTCGGGCGCCAGCTCGGGGGCGTCGTCGAGCGGGAACGCCATCACCTCGTCCAGGAGTCGCTTGAAGAGCGCCCGGTCCTTGGTCTTGGTCGCGTAGGTCGAGGCGTAGAGGACCTTGGTCGCGAGATACTGGGGCGCCCCAGCGATCGACTTCTCGAAGTTCTCCTTGCTCTTGGGCAGGTCACCGCCCGGGAACGGGATCTTGGTGTAGAAGACGCCGAAGTAGCGGTACGGCGCGTAGTAGAAATACGTGTCGTCGAGGGCCTGGACGCGCTCCATCAGCGACTTGATGTTGTCCTTGTACTTCAGGATCGTGAAGATTCCCTTGGCCAATCCCCATTTTCCCAGGTTGCTCGCGTACCAGTACATGGCCGGCACGGCCTCCTTGCCTGCTTTGGCGATCGCCTCGGCGTAGGGCTTCTCGGCACAGAAATCGTCGCGATAGCCACCCGCGAGCTGGACCAACCCAATCTCAGCGTCGTTGGTCCCCTGGTTGAAGCTCGCGATCATCTCCTCTTCCTTGTCGTCGTCTTCGCGCAAGAACCCATCGGCGAGGAAGTAGCGGCCACGCGACAGCTTGACGCGCACGCGGGCGCGCTTGGGGTCGACGCGCAGGGCCTTGGTCCATGCAGTGACGGCGGCGCGGATGCGGGCCGGGTCGCTGCGCTCGTTCCAGGCGGCGTCGCCCTCGGCCTCGAGGGCGTCGGCGTCGCCCTGCTCGGTCGGGTCGAGCTGCAGGTCTCCGCAGATGCCGGTCTGGCGTTTCGTGCCGCAGCCGGCCACTGCGATGGCGATGATCAAAACGAGTGCGGCAAGCAATGTGGCGCGCATGACGGTGCTCCTGAAGGATGCTGGACCCGGAGGCGGGGTCGGGGTTCGGTGTCCGAGTTGGACTGGGAAAGCGTTTTGCGGATAGCGACTTCGAGTCGTTGGCGGCCGGACTCTACCGCCACCGCGCGCCACGCGCAAACCGTCTGAGCCGCTCGCGTTCGCCGATTGGTCAGACGGCGCGTGCGCGATCCCGCCAACCCGAAACTGAGGGTGCGCATGCGTTCGTTTTCGACGGGTTGGCAGGTGCTTGCCGCGCTATGGGCTTGCCCTGTCGGACGGGGAACGGCAGACTCCGCCCGGCGTGACCACCAGCCGTCCGGACCAGCGCCGACCCAGGGCGATCCGGCAACACGCCTCCCGATGACCGCGACGCCCCGGAACGACCCCGAGGAGACCTCGATGAGTAGCCACATCCTCCCGCGAAGCTTGCGTTTCGCCCTCGCCCTCCTCCTCGTGCTGGCCGCCGCTTGCGGCGACAACTTCGATCACGAGCCCGTCGGCGGGGCGGCTGACGTCGGGCTGACGGACAGCAACCAGACCGACGGCCAGCTCGGCGAGGGAATCGAGGGCGACGCCCTTGATGGCCTCGATGGCCAGATGGGCGAGGTCGCCGACGACACCGACGGCGGCGCGACCTGCCCCGGCGCGGCCGGCTGCGCCTGCGACGGCGACAGCGAGTGCGACGACGGTCCGTGTCTCGATCTGCGCGACGCCACTGGCATCTGCGCGGCTGCGTGCGGTACCGGCTGCGCCACCGGATTCACCTGCGGCGAGGTCGATGACGGCGGCGCGCAGGTGGACGTCTGCGTTCCGGTCGACTTGACCCGCTGCAACCCCTGCACAAAGAACACCGACTGCGCTCACCCTGGCGACAAGGATGCGCGCTGCGTCTCATTCGGAGCGGAGGGTTCCTTCTGCGGTGGCGGTTGCAGCGTCGACGACGATTGCGGCACCGGCTCGGTCTGCGCGGACGCGACTGACGTCGCTGGCGACAGCGCCAAGCAGTGCGTGCCGGCAGCCGACGCGATGTGCACCTGCTCCGCGCTCGCTAGCGAGCTCGACTTGTCGACAGCTTGTGGCGTAGGCGGCGTCTGCGTGGGCGAGCGCAGCTGCGGCGACGCCGGGCTGAGCGCGTGCGGCGCTCCTGCCGGTGGCGACGAGAGCTGCAATGGCCTCGACGACAACTGCGATGGCACCACGGACGAGGGCAGCCTCTGCGACGACGCCGATGTCTGCACGGATGACACCTGCGACAGCAGCGGCGCCTGCAAGCACACGGCCAACACCGCCGCCTGCGACGACGGCGACGCATGCACCAGCGCCGACGCGTGCAAGGACGGCGCTTGCGCCGCCATCGCCATCAGCTGTGACGACAACAACCCGTGCACCGATGACGCCTGCGACCTGGCGACCGGTTGCACGGTGACCGCCAACGACGCCAACACCTGCGACGACGGCAGCGCTTGCACCGACGACACCTGCGCCGCAGGGCTATGCGTGGCCGCCGCGATCATCTGCGACGACGCCAACCCTTGCACGGACGACGCCTGCGACGTCGCGACCGGCTGCACCGCGACCGACGACGACAGCAACGCTTGCGACGACGGCGACGCGTGCACGGACGACGCCTGCGCCGCCAGCTTGTGCGAGGCCTCGACCGTCACTTGCGACGACGGCAACGCCTGCACGGACGACGCCTGCGACATGGCCACCGGCTGCACCGCGACCGACAACGACAACAACGCTTGTACGGACGGCAACTTGTGCACCGACGACGCCTGCCTCGCCGGCAAGTGCAGCGGCAGCGCGATCGACTGCGACGATGAGAACTCCTGCACCGCTGATAGCTGCGACGGCCCCAGCGGCCTGTGCAAGCACGACTGGATCAGCGGCTGCGGGGCGACCGTCAAGCTGCCCTGGCGCACGTCGTTCCCCTGCGACTCGCCGGGTCTCGCCGCATGGCAGCTGACCGGCACGCCCGGCGGACCCGCGTGGGCCGTCGACGCCACGCCCAACCCGCCCGCCTATCAGTCCCCCAAGTGTTCGCTGAACTTCAACGACGGGGTCTCCTTCGAGTGCCCCGCCGGCGCGGATTCGGTCGGCGGCTCGGCGACCACGCCGACGCTTGACGCCAGCGCGGTCCAGGCGGGCACGGCCATCACCGCCATGTTCGGCCTGTCGGGAGAGTGGGAAGAGACCGACACCTACGACGAGCTGATCGTCGAGGCCTCGACCGACGGCGCCATCTGGGACGAGGTCGCCAACCTCAAGCACGGCGACGCGACCGTCTGGGCGCAGATCAGCGTCGACCTGAGCGTCTATGCCGGCAGCATGTTCCAGCTCCGCTTCCGCTTCGTCACCGAGGATTGCGTCGCCAACGACATGGCGGGCGTGTTCATCGACGACCTGCGGGTCGCTGTCTCCGACTGCGCTGCCGACAGCGATTGCGATGACAAGAACGGCTGCACCACCGACACCTGCGACCAGGGCGCTTGCGCCCACGCGGTCAAGAGCTGCGACGACGGCCAGGACTGCACCCTCGACGTCTGCGACCCCCTCAGCGGCGGCTGCGCGACCTTTGCCGGGCCCGACAGCGCCGACTGCGACGATGGCGACGCGTGCACCAGCAGCGACCACTGCGAGAGCGGCAAGTGCGTCGCCGTGGCGCTGTGTGACGACGCCAACCCCTGCACAGTCGACGCTTGTGACGCCGACAAGGGCAGCTGCACCAATGTGGACTCCGCCGATGGCGCTCCCTGCTCCGATGGTGACGTCTGTACGGCCGGCGACGCCTGCGCGGCCGGCGCGTGTGTCGCCTCGCCGGGCGCATGCTCGCAGGTGGTCGCCGAGCCCTTCGCCTGTGACGGCGCCGCAGGTTGGGTGGTCGACGCTGCCGCGGCCGGCAGCATGGTCGCGTGGGCCATCGACGCGACCCCGGCGGAGCCGGGCTTCCTGTCTCCCAAGTGCTCGTTGAACTTCAATGATGGCAAGGCGTTCGAGTGCTTCAAGGGCCAGGGCAAGGTCGGCGGTGCGGCGATATCGCCGGTCATCGACCTCAGCGACGCGGCGACCGCGACCCTCTCGTTTTGGAGCTGGGCTCAGGTCGACGACACGGCGGCCGCTGACCACCGCTATGTCGAGATCTCGACCGACGCCTTCGCGACCGTCGCTCTGTCCATCCGGCTCGACAACGACTCGGCCGGCCAGGAGGCGTGGCAGCGCGTCGACATCGATCTCGGCGCCGTCGCTGGCGCCAAGATCCAGGTCCGACTGCGCTTCGACTCCGGCGACTGTGGCGACAACGGCGGCGCGGGCTGGTTCATCGACGACCTGCTGGTCACTTCAGCCAAGGCGAAGGCCTGCGTGGGCGACGCCGCCTGCGACGACGACAACGCCTGCACCGACAACGTCTGCGCCGACGGCGTCTGCCTCGCCAGCGCCAACACGGCGACCTGCGACGACGGCAACGCTTGCAGCAGCGAATCCGCCTGCAGCGACGGCGGCTGCTTGCCGACCGAGTCGACCGACTGCGACGACGGCGAGTCGTGCACCCTCGACACCGGCTGCGACGCGATCGCTGGCTGCCTCCACGACGACAAGAAGGACGGCCTGTACTGCAGCGACGGCGACGCGTGCACCGTGCGTGATCGCTGCGTGGCTGGCGCCTGCGTGGCGCTGCCCAAGTGCAACGACGGCAACCCCTGCACGTTGGACTCCTGCGATGCCGGCACCTGCGGTCACCTGCCAACGGCCGAGGGCCAGACCTGCAGCGACGGTGACCCGTGCACCACCGACGACATCTGCGCGAGCGGCACCTGCGCCGGCAAGCTGGGCGCTTGTCACGACGTCGTCTTCGACCGCTTTGGCTGCGACGAGGCTGACCAGTGGCAGGTCAACCCGCCGCAGGTCGCCACCGAGACCAGCTGGGCCGTCGACGCGACCCCGGGTGTGCCCGGCTTCCTTTCGCCGGCCTGCTCGCTGAACATCAATGATGGCAGCAGCTTCGTCTGCGAGGACGGCGCCGACTACGTGCAGGGCGACGCCAAGTCGACCTTCACGGTCGACCTCACTGACGTCACCGCCGCTCAGGTATCGTTCTGGAGCTGGGCCGACATCGAGAAGGTCGACAACGCCGACCTGCGCTGGGTGGCAGTCTCGACGGATGACTTCAAGACCGTTGCCGCTTCGTGGCTGCTCGACAACGGCGCCGACACGATGATGCAGTGGCACCAGTACCAGGTGAGCCTCGACGCCTTCGCGGGCGAGAAGGTTCGGTTTGGCTTCTACTTCGACTCGGTTGACTGCTTCGGCAACGACGGCGCCGGTTGGTTCATTGACGACCTGCGGGTCACCGTCTCCGGTGGCGCGAGCTGCAACGACGCCGCCGGCTGCGACGACGACAATGTCTGCACGGCGGATCTCTGCAAGACGGGTGGATGCGTCCACTTCGACGTCAACGGCCAGCCATGCGAGGACGGCAACAAGTGCACCCTCGCCGACACCTGCATGGGCGGCACCTGCGCACCCGGCGGGGTCTGCGACGACGGCAACGCGTGCACCACCGATGCCTGTGATCCCGCCGACGGCGCGTGCACACACGCCTCTGTCGCCGACGGCCTCGACTGCGAGGATGGCGATAAGTGCACCATCGACGATGTCTGCAATGGCGGCGCCTGCGGCGGCGCGCCGAAGTGCAACAGCGAAAACCCCTGCGCGCTGGACGTGTGCGACGCCGAGACGGGCGGCTGCGGAGGCCAGCAGGTTGCGGATGGCACACCGTGTAAGGGCGGCAACCCCTGCATATTTGGCCAGTTCTGCATTGGTGGCAGCTGCGATCTCGGCGTCGAGCGCTGCACCTTCGAGACCCTCCTCATCGAGCCCTTCGATTGCGGCAAGGCCGGCGATTGGGTCCTCGACCCGCTGCCCGCCGACGGCAAGAGCACCTGGGCGATCGACGACAGCCCCAAGCCGCCCGCCTACCAGTCGCCGTCGTGTTCGTTGAACTTCAACAACGGCGTCGACTACGACGATGGCGACGCGGTCGCCGGCACGGCCACCTCCCCGCTGATCGTGCTGCCGCCTGGCAAGGTCTGCGTGGCCACCTTTGGGAGCTTCAACGGCGTCGAGAACGACAACGAGTACGACCAGCGCTTCATCGAGATCTCGACCGACGGCTTCGACAAGGACATCTTCTCGTTCCAGCTCGACAACGAGGAGGACATCGAGACGTGGGCCGATGTCGGCGGCGTCCTGGAGCAGTGGATCGGCAAGACGATTCAGGTGCGATTCCGCTTCGACAGCGTCGACGACTTCACCAACGAGACCGTCGGTTGGTTCGTCGACGACCTGAAGATCACCGCTGGCACGCCGGACCCGAGCTGCGCGATCGCTGCAGACTGCAACGACAGCCAGGCCTGCACCATCGACACCTGCAAGTCCGGCGTCTGTGCCTGGGCCCTGATCCTCGACGGCGGGGCGTGCACCGACGGCGACCCGTGCACCGTCGCCGACGCTTGCAAGGCCGGTGCGTGCGAAGCGACGCCGAAGGCCTGCGGCGACGGTCTGCCGTGCACTGTCGACGCATGCAACTCGCAGACGGGCGCCTGCACGCACGACGCGGTCGTCGATGACGAGCCGTGCGACGATGGCCAGGCGTGCACCGAGGACGACAAGTGCACGTCGGGTACGTGCGTCGGCGCGCCGACCGTCGAGTGCGCCGAGATGCTCTCGGTGCCCTTTAGCGAGGACTTTGGCTGCGACGACATGACCTGGGGGGGCGTGGACGTCCAGTGATGGCTCGTTGGTCGCCGGAAGCGGCGAGGGGCCCCGCTGGCAGGTCGACGCGACGCCGTCGAAGCCCGGCTACAAGTCACCGACCTGTTCGGTCAACTACAACAACGGCAAGAACTACGTCTGCCCGGCCCTCGCTGGCTCGGTCTCCGGTTCGTTGGTGTCGCCGCTCATTGACGCGTCCCAACTCGACAAGGGCGAGCCCTTGACGCTGACCTTCCAGCTCGGCGGCGAGTGGGAGTCTGGATCGTTCGACAACCTCGATCTGCAGGTCAGCCTCGACGGCAAGGACTGGGGGCAGATCGACACCTACGACGGCCCCGGCGCCACCAGCTGGGCGCTGCAGACCGTCGACCTGAGCGATCTCAACGGCGTGAAGTTCTGGCTGCGCTGGCGATTCTGGACGAAGGACTGTGATTTCAACGAGTCCAGCGGCGCGTTCATCGACGACGTCAAGCTCTTTGTCGCCTCGTGCCAAGACGAGACCGAATGCGATGACGGCGACCCCTGTTCCTGGGACGCTTGCAACTCCGGGGTCTGTGAGCACGGTGACAGCGACGGTCCGTGCGACGACGGCGACCACTGCACCGACGACGACCAGTGTGAATTCGGCGGCTGCACCGGCTTGGCCAAGGCCTGCGACGACGGCGAGTCCTGCACGACAGACTCGTGCGACGGCCTCACCGGTCAGTGCGGCCACGTGACCAAGGCCGACGACGCCCTGTGCACCGACGGCAACTCCTGCACCAGCGATGACGCGGCTGGGGTGTGCACCGGCAAGGTCGCCGATGATGGCGATGCCTGTGCAGACGGCGACCTGTGCACCGCTGGCGACACCTGCAAGGGCGGCGTCTGCGAGCCTGGCGAGCCCCTCGCTGACGGCGAGCCATGCGATGACGACGACGTCTGCACCACCGATGACACCTGCACCAACGGCGCATGCGCCGCGCAGGGTGCCGCGTGCGACGACGGCGACGGCTGCACGGTCGACAGCTGCAAGGACGACGACGGCGACCCGGCTTGTGACTTTCAGCCGGTCAACGACGGCATCAGCTGCGACGACGGCGACGCCTGTACGCTCGTCGACGTCTGCAAGTTCGGAGAGTGCAAGGGCACCGCACAGTGCGAGTGGCAGGACATCCTCGCCGACAGCTTCGCGTGCGACGAGGCCGGCGCGTACGTCGATGGCAGCTTCACGATCATCGACGAGGTGGCCAAGGGCCAGGTCGGCTGGCACGTCGACGGCCTGCCCAATCCCCCCGGCTTCCAGTCACCGGCCTGCTCGCTGAACTTCAACAATGACATCGACTACGATGACGGGACAACCGTCGCGGGCGTAGCCGTATCGAAGACCTTCGTGGTCCCGGCGACCGGCTCGGTGCGCCTCCAGGCGCGAAGCTACAACGGGGTCGAGGACGACGAGGAGTACGACTGGCGCTTCGTCGAGATCTCGTCCGACGACTTCGACCAGGATGTGACCACCATCAAGCTCGACAACTCGCTCGACAGGGATACGTGGAGCGACATCGTCGTCGACCTCGCGAAGTACGCGAGCCAGACGGTCTCGGTTCGCTTCCGCTTCGATTCTCAGGACGAGGAGGTCAACGAAACGCCCGGCTGGTTCATCGACGACGTCGCCGTCAGCCACGGCACACTGCCCGAACCCTTCTTCTGTCAGAAGGCCTCAGATTGCCCCGATAACGGTGACCCGTGCGTCGCTGAGGTGTGCATCGACTACGGCTGCCGGCAGGCCTTCACCGACGAACAGTGCGACGACGACAGCGCTTGTACGTCCAACGACTACTGCAACGACGGCGCCTGCATGGGCGACATGAAGAGCTGCGACGATGGCGACGCATGCACCGATGACGGCTGTCTGCCCCTGTCGGGCGAGTGCACCTTCTCGGTGAGCGACTGCGGCGACGACAACGCGTGCACGAGCGACTCGTGTGACTCGGACTTTGGTTGCGAGTACGACGACATCAGCGCCGACTGCGTCGATGACGAGGACTGCACTTCGGATGGCTGCGATCCGGTCGTGGGCTGTGTGTACGCCAAGGACACTGGCTCGGGCTGCGACGATGGCTTGAAGTGCACCTCCGACGACGCCTGCGACGAAGGCGTCTGCAAGGGCGGCGCGCCACCGACGTGTACCGACGGCAACGCGTGCACCGAGGACGCGTGCAACGAAGCCGACGGCTGCAACAACCCGGCGACGGATGGCGCGGTCTGCCTCGACGCGACCGCCTGCGACGACGCGAGCCTGTGTGATAGCGACACCTGCGTGGCCGGCGCGCCAGTTGACTGCGACGACAAGAACCCCTGCACCACCGACAGCTGTCCCAACCCAGGGGCAATCGGTGACGGTTGCGTGCACGACGCCGTCGAAGATGGCACCCCGTGCGGCGTCGCCTCGATCTGCTCAGCGGGTCAATGCGTCGTCCCGCCGATCGCCAAGGGCGCAGTGGTCATCACAGAGATCATGTTTGACCCCAGCAAGGTCAACGACGACGAGGGCGAATGGTTCGAGATCCACAATCCCGGCGAGACGCCGATCGACCTTGAGGGCATGGTCGTCAAGGACAAGACCAAGTCGCACGCCATCAAGACCGACGCTGGCTCCTTGATTCTGCCGGCCAAGGGCTACCTCGTCCTGGGCGTCAACGATGACGACGGCACCAACGGCGGCGTCAAGGTCGACTATGTCTATGGTTCTCTGGCCCTGGTCAACACCAACGGCTCTGTGTCGCTCGAGAACGGCGACGCCTCCTTGATCGATATCGTCGCCTACCGCACCAACAAGCAGGACGAGGGCTGGCCCGGCAAGTCGGTCGGCGCGGCGTATGCCTTCGGTCGTGCGGCGATTGACGCCGATGACAACGACCTCGGCGGCAACTGGTGCGTCGCGACGCAGACCTACGGCCTGGGGAACTTTGGCACGCCTGGCGAAGCCAACCCGAAGTGCTTCGTCGACTGGTGTCGGATGCAGTGGCCTCTCGTTCAGACCGCCAAGACCAACTCGTCGGCGACGATTCGCTGGTACGGGCACGTGCATCTCAAGGGCGTGACGGACAAGACGCAGGGCCCCGATGAGAATCCGACGCTGGTCGGCGCGGTCGGCATCGGTCCGCTGGAGTCCGACCCGCACCAAAACAGTGACTGGAGTTGGACCGAAGCCGTCGTCAACCCCGTTTGGGACGACGACGCCGCCGAGGAGCCAGGCAATGACGAGTACCAGGCGGACGCGAAGTCTCCCAAGGTGCCGGCGGCCTACTCGGTCGCGTACCGCTTCAGCTTCGACGGCGGCTGGTCGTGGACCTACTGCGACCGCAACTTCGGTCCCGGCGCCGACGGCAGCGCGGACGGTTATCAGGTCAACCGCGCTTCGTTGCTGAAGGTGGAGACGCCGTAGAGGCGGCTCTTGGTGATCTGGGTCCGGATGGCGGTCGCGTCTGCGCCCGCGTCTGCGCCCGCGTCTGCGCCCGCGCCTGCGCCCGCGTCTGCGCCCGCGTCTGC
>CALGHC010000323.1 GCA_937915965.1 uncultured Myxococcales bacterium | reverse complement strand
GCGGTGTCGGCCGCAGCGGTGTCGGCCGCAGCGGTGTCGGCCGCAGCGGTGTCGGCCGCAGCGGTGTCGGCCGCAGCGGTGTCGGGCGTAGGTATGCCCCAGGTACGGGAGAGGTAGATGGACAAGGTCACTTTCAAGGCGATCGTCGAAGCCATTGTCAGCGGTTTCGAGGATCCAGAGTTCAAGCGACGGTTTGAGCAGGCCCGAGCCAGCGAAAACATCAGCGAGATCATGGCACTCCCTGCCGAAATTCAGGCGCGGGCGTTCGGCGCCCAGGGGCTGGACCCAGCGACCGGGGTCAGCGCTTTCAAGGAGGCCGGCGCGCGCTTTGGCGCGGACGACGACATCGCGCCGCTGCTTGGCCGCATGAAGGCGGCCCTGTAGACGCCGGTTAGACGCTGGTCCGCATGAAGGCAGACCTCGGACAGGCCGCGGCGCCATGCAGACGGCCGGGTACGGCCGGGTACGGCCGGGTACGGCCGGGTACGGCCGGGTACGGCCAGGTACGGCCAGGTACGGCCAGGTACGGCCAGACACACGGCCTCGGGCGGTGGCCTGCGCGCGTTCACTGCGCGGCGCGTGCCAACGCCACAGGTTTGACGGTAGCGGTGCGCCCACCGGTTTGGCTGGGCGGGCCGCAGGACCGCGGTTTCGTTGACACGCTCCAACCCGGACTCTAGAGTCCTCACAGACGCGTCGCTGCCCGACCAGCGGTGGTTCGCACCACGTGATTGGCGCCGCATGGGCGGGCAACGCGTGGTATCGCGGTTTGCGTCCGATTGAACCGGAGGGCGGCGTGTGCCGCGCCGGACGATGGCTGACCGACCCTCGCCGACGGATGGCACGGTGACTGCCCAGGCTCTCGAAATCCCACTGTGCCCCCGCCGCAGCCGCGCGCTCGTCCCGATGGCGATCGCGACGGCGGCCGCCATGTTGATCGGCTGTGGCAGCGCGCCGGTAGGCGAGCGCCCGGCGCACAGGCCGGCGACGAAGGAGCGCGAAGCGCTGCGCTACCCGGCGGCGCTGCGTTTGGCAGCCCGGGCGCGTCTCAATGTGCGCGCAGGCCGCGACACGCTCGCCGGCGAGTACTACCGCGCCGCCTACAGAACTCACGCGGACCTGCACTTTCTGTTCGAGTACGCCCGCGCCATGGAGCGGGCCGAACGCTACGCCGAGGCCCATGAGGCGCTCAAGCGCGCGCAGATGCATCCCTTGAGCCAGGAAGAGCGCGAGCGCGTCGACGGCGATGTCGCCCGTTTGGCGACCTTGATACCGGCAGGGCTGGTGCGGATTGTCGTGCAGGCGCGGCCGGACACGACCCGAGTCGTTCTGGTGCCGGAGGGCGCCACTGGCGGCGGCGAGCCAAGGGTGGTTATCGGCCCTGGCACCATCTTCGTCCCCAAGGGCGTGTACCGGATCGAGAGCGAGGCCGTGGGCTACCAAAGCGAGCTGAGGTCATTTCGCGCGGGCCAGCATGACGCCGAGCTCCTCGCCATCGCGCTGCGGCGCCATACCGACGCCCCCCTGCCGATCGGTCGCGAGGGGGAGGGCGGCGGTCTGGTCGCGGGCGCGCGCGTCGACAGCAAAGCGGTGACGACGACCGAGCCAGCTGGGCAGCGCGACGATGACGCAGTGGTCGCCGGCGCTGGCGAAGATGCACGCGATCACAGCGCAGATGCGCGCGTCGTCACCAAGGTCGCGCCACAAGGCAGCGACATAGCCGACGGAGACGGCAAGGCCGACGAGGCCGACGAGAGCGACAGAGCCGACGACCAGGACGGCGACGCAGACGACGCGCGCGACCACGAAGTCGCCGACGACCGGTCGCAAGATGCAGAGGTCGACAAGGACGTCGCTTTGGACGACGTGCCCGCGCCCGCGCCGAGCAATCGCGGCGGCTGGCTGCACCGCTATGGTCCGTTCATTGTGGCGGGAGTCGGCGTGGCGACAGTCGGCGCGGGCGGGTACTTCGGCTACGAGGCCATGGACACGGCCACGAGGGTCAAGAACCTCGACCAGTCGAGCCCGAACTACACTACCAATTTCAATACTTTCGCTGATTACGCGAAGCAACAGGGTCTGTTCGCGAACGTGATGTTCGCGACGGGTGGCGCGTTGGTCGCTGGCGGCGCCTTGTGGTGGTTGCTTGCTCCGTCAACCCACAGTTCTACCCACGTCCTCGGTTCGATGGAGGGCAGCGCCAGCCTCTTGCCGCCCGACGTAGGCTTCGACGGTCGCTCGATGTGGGCGACTTGGCGCTTCTGACAGAAAGGACGACGCATGGTGGACCGACACCCCATTCACCTCGCTGCTGGACCTGCAGCCGGCGCATTCGCGCTGGTCGTATTGTTCGCTGGCTGCAACGTCCAACTCGAACAGAAGGTCATCGGCGAAGGCAACAACCCGTGTGAACCCAATCCGTGCCAGCAGCAGGGCGCCTGTGATGGCTGGACCGGCACGTGCACCGTCGAAGGCGGCGCAGCGAGCTGCAGCGACTGGAAGCCGACGGGCGAGGCGCCGCTGGGCACAGATGGCGCACCGCTCACCACGCCACTGGCGTACGAGGTCAGCGAGACCTCGTGCGACGGAATCGACAACGACTGCGACGGTCTGATCGACGAAGGCGTCGTCGGCGATGCCAACTCGTGCCCGACAGCCGGCGCGTGCAAGGGTCAGAGCCCGACGGTTGGCTGCGTGGCGGGCAAGTGGCAATGCCAGTGGCCCACCGACATAGCCCACGAGGCGAGCGAGACGCTGTGTGACGGCGTCGACAACGACTGCGACGGCGAGACAGACGAGACCGCGACGCCTGGGGCGTTCGACTGCAAGTTCGTCGGCGTCTGCAAGGGACTGCCGGGCCCAAGTTGTGACTCCGGGTCCTGGAACTGCCACTACGACCTCGCCGCCGACTATCAGGACGCCGAGACCGCTTGCGACGGCAAAGACAACGACTGCGACGGCGCGATCGACGCCGACCTCGCGCCCGAAAGCCTGGCGGGCGGCGCCGCTTGCCCCGACGTGGGCGTCTGCGCAGGCGCCACGACGATCGTCTGCGCTGGCGGCAAACCAGTGTGCGATACGACCAAGGTAGTCGGCCACCAGAGCTTCGAGACGCTCTGCGACGGTGAAGACAACGACTGCGACGGCAAGACGGACAACTACCAGGGCTCGGCCGTCGCGCTTGTCGATACCGACATTGCCGAGTGCGAAGGCACCGACAAGGGTGTCTGCAGCGGCGCGGCGACCAGCCTCATCGAGCGCACTTGCGTCGCAGCGCAGTGGCAGTGCGACTACGACAAGGTGCCGTTGTACGAGAACCCCGAGACGATCTGTGACGGCAAGGACAACAACTGCGACGGCGAAACGGACAACTTCTCGTTCCTGCCGAACGTCAAGCCGTGCGGTCAGGTCGGCGTCTGTGCATCCGGCAAGGCGCTGTGCGATGAGGGATTCTGGGCGTGCGATTATGCCGCGCTGGCTGACGACGGCTACGAACCATTTGAGATGAGCTGCGACGGCAAGGACAACGACTGTGACGGCGAGACCGATGAGAGCGTCTCCGCCGCCGGCGACAACGCCTGCCTGGCCGTTGGCGTCTGCGCGACCAGCGTCGCGGTGACCTGCTCGAAGGGTTTGCCGCTGTGCGACTACGAAGCTGTCGCCGGCTATGAGGCGTCCGAGTTGACCTGCGACGGCAAGGACAACGACTGCGACGGAACGACCGACGAAGCCGACGATCTCGACGCCGCCAACAGCGGCTGCGTGGTCGGTGTGTGCGCAGGGGTCGCGAAGCCGACGTGCGCGGGCGGCGTATGGCAGTGCAGCTACGCCGAGGTAGGCGACTACGAAGAGACCGAGTTGAGCTGCGACGGCAAGGACAACGATTGCGACGGCAAGACCGACGAAGACCTCGGCGAACCGCAGTCGGCTGGCTGTCTGACCAAGGGCGTCTGCGGTGCGGCGAGCGTGAGCTGTACGGCGGGCAAGCTGGTCTGCGCCTACGGGGCCGACTACCAGACGAGCGAGTCCTGGTGTGACGGCAAGGACAACGACTGCGACGGCCTGACTGACAAGGGCGCTTGCGTCGCCGGGCAGGGATGCGCGGTCGATGCGGACTGCGCGGCAGGCAGCTGCGTCGACCTGCTCGGGGCCACGGGCAAGGTATGCACCATAGCCGCCGGTCAATGCGCTGCGGTCGGATCGGATGGCTTTACCAGCTACGTCAACAGCGGCGACGCCTCCTGCGCGACGGGCGAGAGCATCTCGGCCTGCAACGCGGGCAAATGGGCCGCGCCACAAGCCTGCGCCAAAGAGACCCCGGCGTGTTTCGACGGTGCCTGCCAGCTGTGCGTACCAAAAGCAATTGGCTGCAACGCGCTGGTCGCGAACGAGGTCGTCGAGTGCTCCGCCGACGGCAAGACTCAGGCGGTCGTCAAGACCTGCGACAGCGGCTACCGTTGCGCGAGCGGCGGTCTCTGCGTCGCCGATGGCGACTTCGACGTCAGCGACGGCACGGGAGCGCTGCAGGCGGTCGCGGTTGGCTTGAGCAACGGCGGGCTCGCCGTGGCCTGGACGGCGAGCGACGCGAGCGTCCATGTGCGGATTCTCGACGGTACGGGTACACCCAAGGGCCCGTCCACGGTTGTCAGCGAGAACTTCAAGGCCCAGGCGGGAGAGCGGTTGGCGATCGCGGCGGTCGGTGCCGGCTTCGCGGTCGCATGGGTCGCGACTGCGGATGGCGCTGACGTGGTCGTGCGCTTCTTCGGCGCCGATGGCGTGCCGGCTGGCGACGCCGCAGTGGCTCATACCTTCACGACGGGCGATCAGGTGAGCGTCGCGCTGGCCGGCAGCGAGACGGCCGCGGTGGTCGCATGGTCGGGCGATGTCGAGGACGGAGCCGACTACGACATCGCGATGCAACGATATGACGCCGCCGGTCAGAAGCTCGGCGGTACCGTGCTGGTCAACGATCAGGCCGGCCTGACGGACGACCCCAGGGCGATGAGTCAGACCGTGCCGGCTGTGACGTTCCGAGCCGACGGCGCGTTCGCGGTCGCGTGGACCCATCAATCGTTCAAGCAATTGAAGCAGAGAGTTCGCGCCCGCATGTTCAACGCGTCCGGTGTGGCACTGGGCGGCATCGTAATCCTGGGGACGCCGTCGCTCGCCCACACGGCCGCCTCCTTGACCTTCGATGGCGGCAACCTGGCGGCGACCTGGACCATCTCTTCGGAGTCGACCGGGCTCGACATCGCCCTGAGATACTTCAGCGGCGACGAGCTGACTCCCAATGGGGCGACGATCATCCTCAACACCGTCACCGCAGGCGCACAGACCGATTCCAGGGTAGCCAGCGCTGTGGGCGGCGGCCTCGTCGTGCTCTGGCAGTCGCAGGACGCCGCGGGCAGCGGCAGCGGATCAGACGTGGCAGCGCGCGACGTTCTGGCCAGCGGGCAGCTCGACAAGGAGACAATCGTGCACAGCGGTGGCGCTGGCGAGCAGGATCTTCCCTCGATCGCGGTCTTCATCGATGGCCGGATCGTCGACGTCTGGCGCCACCGCGACAACGCCGGCGCCGCTGGCGTCGTGCGCGCCCGCTTCCGGTAGGCGGCATGGCCGACAAGAACTCCTCACTCACCTCGATCGGCCCCGCAGAGCGGGTCCCTGAGCCGCGACCGCCGGTCGATTTCCAGCGCGCCCGTCGCGTGCACTTGATGGGAATCGGCGGCTCGGCGATGGGCAACTTCGCCGGACTGCTCGCTGCGCGTGGGCTCGAGGTGCGGGGATCCGACGCCGGCATCTATGAGCCAATGCGCGGCCAGCTTGAGCGCTGGCAGATCCCCTTCACCGAGGGCTACGGCGCCACCAACCTCGCCTGGGCTCCGGACCTGGTCATCGTCGGCAACGTGATCCGCCGCGACAACCCCGAAGCGACGGAGATGCGCGAGCGGGCCCTGCCCTACTGTTCGTTCCCCGAGGCGCTGGGCGAATGGCTACTTGAGGGCCGGGTGCCCGTCGTCGTCACAGGTACGCATGGCAAGACGACGACGACCTCGCTGCTCGCCTGGCTCCTCGAGGCCAACGGGCTGTCGCCTGGATTGCTCGTCGGTGGCGTACCGACCAACCTGGGCCACTCCTTCCAAGCCGGTAGCGCCCCGCCCTTCGTGCTCGAGGGTGACGAGTACGATACGGCCTACTACGACAAGCGGCCCAAGTTCGTTCACTACCGACCTCACCATGCGATTTTGACGTCGGTCGAGTTCGACCACGCCGACATCTACCCCGACTTCGGCGCGGTCTCACGGGCCTTCCGCCTGCTGGCGTCGCTCGTCCACCCCAAGGGACTGCTCGTGGCATGGGGCGAGGATCAGCGCGTCGTCGATGTACTTGACGCCTGCCGTGCGCGGGTCGTCCGCTATGGGCTGGGTGGCACAGCGGCGCCCCTCGACGCCATCGCGACAATTCGCGAGCTCGGCGCGGATGGCGCGGATTTTGATTTGCACCTCGACGGCCGCCACGTCGGCCGATTTCGCTCGCCGATGTCCGGTCGCCACAATGTCTTGAACGCGACCGCGGCGCTGGTCACCGTCCTCGACCTCGGCGTCTCGGCCGCGGGCGCCGCCGAGGCCCTGTCCGCTTTTCGTGGCGTCAAGAAGCGCCAGGAGATCAAGGGGGAAGCCGCCGGCGTCGTGGTCATGGACGACTACGCCCACCACCCCACGGCTGTGCGCGAGACGATCGCCGCCATCCGCGCGCGCTACCCCGGCCGCCGCCTGTGGGCGCTCTTCGAGGCCGAGTCCAATACCTCCCGACGCAAGATCTTCCAGAAGGCTTATGCGACCGCGTTCGACGCCGCCGACGAGGTCGTCTTCTGTAGCCCGCTTTGGAAAGACAGCGATCGGCTCGCTGCAGACCAATACCTGGACGTCGCAGACCTGGTCGAGGCGATCGGCGCACGTGGACCGAGAGCTCGGTTTCTGCCGGAGGTCGACGCCATCGTCGATCTAGTGGCAAACGAGGCGCAGGCCGGCGACGTCGTACTCGGCATGAGCGGCCGCGACTTTCGGGGCCTACACGACAAGCTGCTCGCGCGCCTCGCCAGCTGAACGCCCAGCGCTGCTTGCGCGGCCGCCGTGATGGCGTGGGGGGGGGGCGGCGCCCAATCACGCTGCGATCGCGCCAAGGTGGCCGGTCGGGCTGAGGCGGGCGCGCCTGCGGCAGCCGACCTGAGCTGGGCTCGACCCGAAATTCAATCAAGCCACCCTGGCCGTTGACATTCCGACGGTGCGGCGGCAGGATTCCGCGCCCTCCGGCGGCCGATGAACGGCGCAGGCTCGACCGCCCGGACTTGTCGCCCATTCGGCGGCTCCAAAGCCAGCGCAAACTGCGTCCGTCGCCACGCCAAGCGGTGCCGCGTCGGACCCCCGAAAGGACATTAATGAGCGAGCTCACCCAGGTTCCGAGCGCCGAGGCGCTATCCGACGAAGAGGAATTCGAACTTCTTTTCGAGGATTTCGAGAAGAATCAGCCCATCTTGGAAGGCGAGATCGTCACCGGCCGCGTGCTGTCGGTCGGCAAGGATCACGTCATCGTCGACATCGGCTACAAGAGCGAAGGGCAGATCCCCAGCCACGAGTTCATCGATCCCGAAGGCAACCTCGCCGTCGCCGTCGGTGACGAGATCGAGGTCTACATTGAGACCAAGGAAAACGATCTCGGGCTGGTCGAGGTCAGCAAGGAGAAGGCCGACCGCCTCAAGATCTGGGACGAGATCGCCGAAGCCTGTGAGAACGAGGAGCTCGTCGAGGGCATCATCACCGCCCGCGTCAAGGGCGGTCTGACGGTGGACATTGGCGTCAAGGCCTTCCTTCCTGGCAGCCAGGTGGACCTGCGCCCCGTGCGCAACCTCGAGAAGTACATCGGCCAGCGCTTCCACTTCAAGGTCATCAAGTTCAACAAGAAGCGCGGCAACATCGTGCTCAGCCGACGAGCTCTGCTTGAGAAGCAGCGCGAGGCCCTGAAGAGCCAGACCCTGTCGAAGCTCGAGCCGGGCATGAAGATCGACGGTGTCGTGAAGAACATCACGGATTACGGCGCATTTATCGATCTCGGCGGCATCGACGGCCTGCTGCACATCACAGATATGAGCTGGAACCGCATCAAGCACCCCAGCGAGATGTTCGAGGTCGGCCAGGAGACCCGAGTGGTCGTGCTGAAGTACGATCCCGATCGCGAGCGCGTCAGCCTGGGCCTGAAACAGACCACTGAGGACCCGTGGCTGTCGGCGGAGACCCGCTACCAGCTGAGCGAGAAGGTGAGCGGCAAGGTCGTCTCACTGACGGACTACGGCGCATTCATTCAGCTCGGTGACGGCATCGAGGGCCTCGTTCACATCAGCGAGATGAGCTGGACCAAGCGGATCAAGCACCCCTCGAAGCTTGTGAGCGTGGGCGACGAGGTCGAGGCGGTTGTCCTTGAGATCGACACCCACAACAAGCGGATGTCGCTGGGCATGAAGCAGCTTGAGCGCAATCCGTGGGACATCCTGGCGGAGAAGTACCCGCCGGGAACGCGCGTCAAGGGCGAGGTGCGCAACATCACCAACTTCGGCATCTTCATCGACATCGGCGAAGAGATCGACGGCCTTTGCCACGTGACCGACCTGTCGTGGTCCCACCGCGTCAAGCAGCCGACCGACTCGTTCGCCAAGGGCGATCAGGTCGAAGCTGAGGTCCTGCACATCGACGCCGAGCGCGAGCGTTTCTCGTTGGGCATCAAGCAGCTGCAGGGAGACCCGTGGCAGTCGATTCACGCGAAGTTCCCGCGCGGCTCGGTCCACGAGGGCACCGTCAGCAAACTGCTCGACTTTGGCGCTATCGTCGAGCTCGACGAGTTCATCGAGGGCTTCCTGCACATCTCGGAGATCGCCGAGGAGAAGGTGGACAACATCCACAAGGTCCTCGAAGAGGCCCAGACCGTGCGAGTCAAGGTCATCTCGATCATCCCAGAGGAGCGCAAGCTGGGCCTCTCGGTGCGTCGGGCCGACTCCGATGACGACCTCGAGTATGAGCAGCTTGATCCCGGCTCGGCGACGACCCTGGGCGAGCTGATCCGTCAGAAGATGGACACCTCTGCGTTGCCGGCCAGCGCCGAGGAGGCCGAGCAGAAGGCCCGCGCCGTGGCGGCGGAGCAGGAAGAAGAGGAAGAGAAGCAGGCAGAGGGTAGAGCACAGGCCGAGGCAGAAGAAGAAGCCTAGACCCCGCTCACTTCCGCGTCTTACGTGACGCCCCGACCGCGCTCGAGCACACCCGACAAGGGCAGCTGCGACGCGGTCGGGGCGTCAGCATTTTTGGAGCACGCAGCTAGGGCAGCGCCGGCGCCGCTGGTGGCCTCGCGGAGACCGCGGCGCCGATCGTCAGGCAGCCGGGAAACCGACCTCCATCGGTGCACAGGCCTGGCGACCAGGGAGCTCCTTTGCTATCGGGGTGGTCGCAGTGGGGCTCCAGCGGCGCGGCGCGATCGCCGTCGCGTGCACGCACGAGGCTACAAGCTTCCTTCGCCGGGGCGGCCGGCAGGTCTGCAAAGCCCAGCTCGCCGCCACCAAGGCCAATGAGCGCCAGATGGCCTCCTTTGTCGCTGAGGCGCAACGTGCGATCGAGGGTGACCAGCACTGCCCCCTGGGGTGGGCTCCACGGAGCGGTCAGGTGACCAACAAGCACCACTGCCTGACCCATGCGCAGGCAAGGACTCGACCGGACTACACCCCGACGCTCACCGTCGAACCACAGCTCCGCCCCCAGAAGGTGGGCCGGCGCCGACGAGTCAACGATCCACTCGACCATCTCGTCGCGGGTGGTCGACGCGCCGTCGCCATCGAAATCGAGGCCGCCGGGTCGCTGGAGGACCTCGTTGACCGGTAGCTCCCCGGTCACGGCGGGACGACAGGGCGGCGCTACTTCGTCCACGGGTTCGGCCGGCGCCGCGCCTTGGTCGAGGTCACCCACGCAGCGCGCTTCGCGCGTCCCTCCGCAGGGTCCTGCATACAAGTCCGCGCCGTCGCAGCCCGCCGCGATGGCGGCAAGGAGCGCCGCGACGAGCAGGACGCGCGATCCTCCAAGCACGGCAATGGCCTTGATACGGCCGATTCGCTGAGCGTCCATCCTCCCTCCCCGGCCCGCCAAAAAACGCAGCAGGCGCGACGAGTGATCGACGTTAGCGAGGAATTCCGGACGCAGTTTCTTCAGAGGGGGGGCATCCAGACCACAGCGGCGGGATGCAGACGAGGTGTCAGGCCGCGCTATTCGGCGGCGGCGGCACCGGGCTCGACGCCCGCACCGGCACCGCCCTGGTCGCCGTCTGCACCGGGCTCGCCGCCTTCAGCGTCGACCTTGGCCTTGAGTGCCTCGAACTCGGTAGTGAGGTGGCCGAGGATGACGTCGAATTCCCACAGCCAGGTCTGGTTGTTCGGCACCGCAACCTGCAGCTGCTGGGTATGGTAGACGCCCTTGATGTGGCGGGCGCGCGCTGCGTGCTTGATGCCAGCGACGATGATCTGGCGCAAGGTAGTGTCGGCGGTGCTCGACTTCTGGAAGGCTTCGGCCAGTGGCCCCAGCACGTCGGCGCCATCGGCGGCGAGATGGACCAGGCCGATCGCCGCCTTTTCCTTGGCGAGGTTGTCGCCCGTCTTCAGGAAGCCGTAGTAACAATTGCCCTTTGCCTGCTGGCGAGCGCGATCGTCCTCGGCTTGATCGACCTGTGCCTTGCACTCGCGCACGACGCTGAGGCGGGCGACGATCGAGGGATCCTGTAGCGCCAAACGCACGCCCTCGCTGGTGTCGGCACCAAGGACCGCATCCCACTCCTCAAGGTTCTCCGGCTCGACCGCGTAGACCAAGGGGGTGATGAAATCCGCGCGCTCCATCGGGTCGATCTGCTGCAGAGCCTTGAGCATGACCGGCCACGCGTTCTTTGCGCCAGACAGGCCCAGCGCGATGAACGGCATGGTGCGCTGCTCGACGGCGAGGCCGCGGGTGGCGGCGACCACGGCGATGTCCTCGGCGACGTCCTCCAGACCGCGACCCATGGCCGCGAGTGCCCACATCGACAGCTGGAGGCGGCTCGTGATGTAGGAGCCCCACGGCACGCCTCGCTTGAGCGCGGCGAAGTTCTTGGGCGTGCCGGTCTCGGAGGCGTCGATCGGCTTGGCGACCCGCGCGATGATGTCCTTGGCGGTGCGCGGATCGTGGACGTCCGAGAGGATCTGCGCCAACTTCGGGCCCTCGCTCCACTCCCAATCGAACAGGTTGTGTTCGTCGGCCCACTTCTTGAACGAGGCATCCTTCTTGGTGAAGATCCCGAGAATCTTGTCGGCCACCTTGCGCGGCTCGATCACGGACAACGCCAGACGGGCGGGCTGGTAGATCTCCGAGCGCGCCGCGTCGTAGACAAAGAGGCCCTTGACGTACGCGTCGAACGCCTCGTCTTTGTTCGACCGCATCTGCCGGAGATAATTCAGGGCCCGGATGTTGACCTCGATCGTCTGCGTGACCGGATCGCCCGCGGCGAGTTCGATCAGCAGGTCCTCGTGGACCTTGCGCGACTCCATGTCGGGCAACGAGAGGAAGAGGCTCTCAAGCAAGACCCCCTTTGCGCCGCCGTCTGTCACCCGCTTGAGCGCGGCGGCGAGGGCGTCTGCGACGGACTTGCTCGGCACGTACGGATCGGACTTGGTGACCTCAGCGTCTTCGAGACGCCAGGTTCGCACGATGCCGGCGACCTGAGGCGCCGTCTCGTCGAATCCCAGCCCCTTGATGAGCATCGCCTCGCAGCGATTCCGGAGGGACTTGCTTGCCTTGCCCACGGCCTCGAGGGCGTCGATCAGCAACGGGCGGAACTGCGGCTGTTTGTCGATGACCTCGCCAAAGCGCTCGAAGACTTTGTCGTCGTCGCACTTGAGCAGATCTGCGGTCGGCAGGCTCTTGATGTCGGCGATTGCGCGCTTGCGTTCCTCTGGGGAATCGGAGCGAACAGTCACGAGGCTGAAGTAACGGCAGCTCTTCTCGCCGCGCTGACACGCCGGCCCCAAGGCCGCCAGCGTCAGGGTGAGGAGGAGCGTGCGCACGATGCGGCGATGAGACATCGAAGACCTTGCTGCTGTAGGACCTGTCGAGGGAGACCTGCCCGTATGGTGTGACGCTCAAAACAGCGCCCCGAAGGGCGAGCACATGGCGTGGGGTCCGGCGCGGCGCTTTGGGCAGCCTGGAGCCACCCAGCGAACGGACCGCGGCAGTATAGAACCGCAAAAACGATAGCGTCAAGGCGATCAGCGGCGGTGGCTGGGTGGTCCACGCCGATCACGGGGTCGACCCGACCGGCGCTGTGGGCGAAGCCAGAGGCGAGTGGCGTCGTGGCCGCGCGCACGGCGCTGGCGAAAGGCAGGAGCAGCCGAGCAGATCGCGAATTCATTGGAGACCCCGGAGCGCAGGCCCTACACTACGTTGGGCGCCGCAGTCTGTGTTGGGCGCCGCAGTCTGTGTTGGGCGCCGCAGTCTGTGTTGGGCGCCGCAATCTGTATTGGGCGCCGCAATCTGTGTTGGGCGCCGCAATCTGTTCTGCGCCGCAGTCTGTTGTGCACCGCGGTGCGTTCCGCGGCGCCGCGTGGTCAATGAGGGTGAGGAACGCGCACGTCGGCCACAACGAACCGGCGAGAGGGGTGACGCAGGATGAACGGTCGACAGCATGGGGCCAATTCGCCAATTCGACAGTCGGTTGCGCCACGAAGCGCCGCCTTCATGATCGCCGTCATGGCGATCGCAGCGATCAGTCTTCGAGCGAGCGAGGCCAGCGCGGACGAACCCAAGCCCGCCGCGATCGCGCCAGGTGGCGACGGCGACGCCACGCGCGAGACACCGGTGACGACGCAGCCATCGGCGGCCGGCGCACAGACGGAGGCGGCCGTGATCGCCAACGGCTCGCCCCTTGAGGAGGCCATCGCCCTGCTCGCTGGCCCCCTGACTGAGCGACGCATCGTGCGCAACGATCGATATGGCGTCGACGTGTGGCTGATTACCCGAGAGCCGTTCGAGCCGACCAGCGAGCGGGTCCAACAGGCGATCAGCGCCCGCAAGATTCTCCTGGATGGCTTCCTGTTGACGGGCTGGACCTGGCTTGAGGCGGTGCAGACGTACCTGATCGATGTGGATG